>WFSC01000360.1 GCA_015486185.1 Bacteroidales bacterium
ATCCTGGTATGTAATTATTTAACCACGAAGAACACGAAGAATGCACAAAGAGCACAAAGAGCGCAAAAACTTGCAAGCAAAGGATGGATTATAACAACTTAATGACAACTTAATTACGTGAGCGCAGCGAACAAATTTCCACTTAATTACGCGACCGCAGGGAGCTAATGACGTGAGCGAAGCGAACTAATGACCATTGAATGACCATTGAATGACTATTGAATGACTATCGTATGACTACAGTATGGCAAAAGGCATAAGGTAGAAGTAATGGCAGGATGGTGTGGGAATGGGATGATGGGAAAATGGAAATAACTTTCCTGTTATGATATTGGCATAATAACATTTTTTTTTGTATTATTGGTACCGAAAAAATAAATGAATATTACGAATAAATAAAAAATGATATACCTATGAAATTTATTGTTTCCAGCCTTGATCTGTTGAATCATTTACAGTCGGTCAGCCGGGTTATAAGTTCTAAAAATTCATTGCCTATACTGGATGACTTTTTATTTAATCTGGAAGATAATCTTCTTACCATTACAGCCTCCGATCTGGAGACTACGCTGATCACACAAATGAAGATAGAGAATGCCGGAGAAGGAGGAAGTATTGCTTTGCCGGCTAGGTTACTGACCGATACGCTGAAAGAGTTTCCCGATGAACCCCTGACCTTTGAGATCAATCTGGAGACACTTGGTGTGGAGATATTGGCTGAACAGGGAAAATACAATATAGTCGGTCAAAGAGCCATTGAATATCCGCAGGTTCCCGCGATAAAGGAAGAGGTAAAAACTTCCATGGAGATAGAACCGCTGGTTCTTTACAATGGGATTACACGTACTCTTTTTGCCACAGCCAACGATGATCTGCGGCCTATTATGAACGGTATCTTTTTTGATATGACCTCTGACCATACCACTATGGTTGCCAGTGATGCACATAAGCTGGTACGTTACATACGGAAAGGTACCGGGACTGACAAGGACGGATCTTTTATCCTGCCAAAGAAACCGGCCTCCCTGCTGAAGAATATACTTCCCCGGGAAGAAGAAAAAGTTGTTCTTGAATTTGATGATAAGAATGCTTCTTTTACCATTAGCGATCATAAACTGATCTGCCGTCTGGTGGAGGGGAGTTATCCAAGCTACAACTCGGTAATACCCCAGGATAATCCGAACAAACTGCGGGTTGACAGGGTCGCTTTGGTCAATGCGCTAAAGAGGGTATCTGTCTTTTCCAATGCTGCCAGTAACCTGGTCAGGTTGGGGATATCAGGCAACCAACTGACCTTATCGGCACAGGATCTTGATTTCTCTGTTTCGGCCAGTGAGTGGCTTAATTGTCAGTATGACGGAGATGATATGGAGATCGGATTCAAATCCACCTTTCTTTTGGAGATCCTGACAAACCTGCCGGGAGAAGAGGTTGTTTTTGAGCTGGCGGATCCTACACGGGCCGGTATTATTCTGCCTGCCGAACAGGAATCGGAGGATGATGACCTGCTGATGCTCCTGATGCCTATGATGATTGGCGGAGCAAGCTAAGGAAAAAACAATCCGTTATCTTATGGAACTTAACCTGAAGAAGCCTATTGCCTTTTTTGATCTGGAAACCACAGGGCTGGATATCAGTCATGACCGGATCGTAGAGATCGCTGTGCTGAAGATCGACCCGGGCGGGAAAAAGGATAGCCTGCATATGTATATCAATCCGGAGAGGCCCATTGATCCGAAGGCCACTGCCATACATGGTATTCGTGATGAGGATGTGAAAGATGCCCCTACGTTTGCCATGATCGCCAAAAACCTGGCAAATTTCATCAGCTCATGTGATCTTGGCGGTTATAACTGCAACCGCTTTGATATTCCCATGCTTGCCGAGGAGTTTGCCAGGGCCAATGTGGATATAGATCTGAAAAACCGTAGGATCGTTGATGTTCAGGTTGTGTTTTTTAAGATGGAACAGCGTACCCTGTCGGCTGCCTATAAATTTTATCTGGATCAGGAGATGAAAAATGCCCATACGGCGGAAGCAGATACACAGGCAACCTATGAGATTCTGAAGGCACAACTGGACCGCTATGATAATCTGGAGAATGATATGGATTTTCTTTCTGGTTTTACTACTCAGACAAGAAATGCAGATTTCATGGGACGGATAATCTATAATGAAAAAAACGAAGAGATCTTTAATTTCGGAAAATATAAAGGCAAAAAGGTAGCGGATGTTTTACATAAAGATCCTTCTTATTACGATTGGATGATGAAAGGGGATTTTCCTTTATATACGAAGAAAGTGCTTACGAGGATCAAACTCAGGGAAGGCTTCGGGAAATAAAAAATTTTTCTTATGAAAATCATTTGTATTGGCCGCAACTATGCTGAACATGCGAGAGAGCTGAATAATGAAGTGCCTGAAAAGCCCGTATTTTTCATGAAGCCGGATTCGGCCCTTATTCGTAACAACAAACCCTTTTTCCTGCCTCCTTTTTCCAAAGAGATCCATTATGAAACAGAATTGGTCCTGAAGATATCCCGTTTGGGAAAACATATTGAAGAGAAATTTGCATACCGGTATTATGATGAGATAGGCATAGGTATTGATTTCACTGCACGGGATCTGCAACGTGAATGCAAAGCCGGGGGGTTGCCCTGGGAAATTGCCAAGGCTTTTGACGGTTCTGCCCCCGTAGGGGAGTTTATATCTAAAAAAGAGTTGCCTGATCCTGTGTTATTTCATCTTGATATTAATGGCAGGACCGTGCAGAAAGGAACTACTGCCGATCTGCTCTTTTCATTTGACCGGATCATTGCCTATGTATCACAATTTGTGACATTGCGTACGGGTGATCTTATCTTTACCGGCACCCCTGCAGGTGTGGGTCCGGTGAAAAAGAATGACCGGTTACAGGCTTATATCGGGAGCAGGCTCCTGTTGGATTTCCTGGTAAAGTAATCACTGGTGCCCGGTAAAAAAGATAAATGATTGAATTATGTAAATATCTTTAATATGTTTTCACGCAAAGACCGCAGAATTATTTACGCGAAACGCGTAAAAACAGAGCTGGTTATTTTGCCACCAAAACACTAAGACTCAAAAACGCTAAGGAAACACTTAGAAATACAATTAAACATTTGCAACTAATTATCTATCTGAATAGAATATATCGAGCTCAAATTAATTAAGAATATTTTCAGGTTTATCGTTTGACCAGTTTATAGGTAACGATTGCCTGATTTTCATTGAATAGTGTCAGATAGGTACCGGAGTGATCGTTCAATGATACGGAGAAGTTTGATATACCCGCTTTCCTTGTAATAAAAGCCTTGCGCAAAGATGTTTGGGCATCGGTTGAGAAATATATTCCCATACCCCTGGGCAGATTCTTTATCCTGAATTTAATATGGGTTTTTTTATGGATGTACAGGATTCCGCTGTTGGGTTTGAGTATATCGATATTAGAGATCATATAATCACGGTAAAACAGAGGGAGATCTATAAAATCCTGCATGCTTTTTTTGGTAAAAGACCAGTGTGTCTCCTGGGGACAATGTTGGAGAAAAAAACGTCCGGGTGGCATGAAGAAATATATATCTGAGTACTGAGGAATAAATTTTTTCTTAACATAATCCAGCAGTCCTGCACCCCAGGTGACATCGAGCAAATGCCAGCGTCCTTTGATCTTTACTGCATTCCAGGAATGATTGGGACCGTAAGGTTTACGGCCGATATCTCCGGGGAGTAATTTTACATAACCGGGAATGATAACACATTCCACTCCGGTAAGATCACAAAGGCGCTTATACAGGGAAGCATATCCTTCACACAGGGTTTTTTTGGTGTAAAAGGCCTCCTCGGCCATGTTGATCCTGAAAGGGTCTTCCCTGTAATAATTATCTTCCGTTTTGATTATGGAATGTATATAGTAAGGGGCTGAAAACAGATCCCATGATATGTATTTTTGAATATCATACCTGATGTTAAATGCTATCCAGTCATAAATGGCACGGGCTTTTTCTTCAGGCAGGGAAAAATCCTTACTGATACGTAATGCCAGTTCTTCGGGAGAAGAAAAGGAGGCAGGGTAGTGTCTGACCATGGTGTCTATGACGGAATAATCCTGTGCCCGGATATTGGTACATAAGGCAAGAAAAAGGGAAAGCAGGACAATATGAATTTTTCCGGACTTCATATATATTGGTTAAAGGGAACGCTTTACAAATATAAGAATATAAAATTTTGTAAAGCACTATGGCAAAAATGCCCGGATACAATCTGCAGGATACTTCTTATGCAGGAGAATCCGGGATCTCCGTCATCAGGCGGATAAGATCGGCGGATGGTCGTACAGGGCGGAACGTTTTGGCATCCGTAAAAATCAATGAAGTCGTGGCCGTGGCTACCCTGATATTTTCTTCATTGGTTATTTCGTAAGAAAAATTGAGACGGACGCCGGTGATTTCTTCAAGAGTGACCTTAACTGCGAGTATGTCATCATAATAGGCAGGATGGTAGTAAGTGATAGTAATATCCCTTACCGGAAGGATAATACCGCTGTCTTCGAGTTCTTTATAGGATTTTCCGGATTTGCGCAAGAGATCGGTCCGTGCTTCTTCGAAATACAAAGGGTAAATACTGTGATGAAGAATACCCATGCGGTCTGTTTCTCCGTATCTTACACGTATGTAAGATACATTTGTGGGTTTGTTAATGTTTTTATTCATGATGTTCTTTTTTCGCGGATGAGCAAAAGGCCCAAAAAGGTCAGAAAACCGTTAATGATCAGCATCTCAAAACCGAAATGATATCCGTTAAACCAGGCTTCAGAGCGGATATTCAGGATGTAGCAAAGAACTGGGGACAAGACGGCCACTACGGGTACCCACCGGTCCTTGACTTGCATACGGGTAAATAATCCGAAAGTATATAATCCGAGCAGGGGGCCATATGTATAACCGGCGGCGGTAAAAAGAGAGCTGATAACACTTTCGTTATTAACGGCGCGGAAAAATAATATAATCAAAACCATTATCCCCGAGATCATCAGGTGTACGCGCATACGTATATGTTTTATCTGGTCTTCTGTTTTGTTTTTGGTGCCAAGGATATCAACAGTGAATGAGGTTGTAAGGGCCGTGAGTGCCGAGTCGGCACTTGAATAGGCTGCTGCAATTAATCCCAGCATAAAAAAAACGGCAACGACTGACGGGAGGTAGCCGCCGGTAGCAATGACAGTAAAAAGATCATCAGCACGGGCCGGTACAGGGATACCCTGACGGAAAGCAAAGATATACAGGAGGGCGCCGAGAGAAAGAAACAGTAGGTTAACCGGTACAAGGACAATGCTGAACCAGATCATATTTTTTTTAGCTTCCCTGATGTTTTTACAGCTCAGGTTTTTTTGCATCATGTCCTGGTCCAGACCGGTCATGACGATGGTGATAAAAGCACCACTCAGGAACTGTTTCAGGAAGAAGCGTTTATCATGCCAGTCATGCAGAAAAAATATTCTTGAATATTTACTTTCACTGATTGTTTTGACCATCCCGTTAAAATCCAGTCCCATTTGCCGCGCAATAAAAATAACTGTCAGTGTAACAGAGAGTAACATAAAAAGTGTCTGCAGCGTATCGGTCCAGATGATCGTTTTTATTCCTCCGCGAAATGTATAGAGCCATATCAGCAGGATGGTAAGGACAACCGTGAGCCAGAAGGGTACGTGCCAGGCATTGAATATGGCGATCTGTAATACCGAGGCCATCAGAAAAAGGCGGAAAGAAGCTCCGATGATGCGGGAGAGCAGGAAGAATGAAGCCCCTGTTTTGTATGACCGGAACCCAAAGCGGGTACCGAGGTAGGAGTAAATGGAGGTTAGATTGAGCCGGTAATACAAAGGCATCAGGACATAGGCAATAAAAAGATAACCCAGCAGGTAGCCCAGTACCATTTGCATATAGGCAAACTGGCTTTCGGCTACCCATCCCGGAACACTGATAAAGGTAACACCGGATAAAGATGCTCCGATCATGCCGAATGCAACAATGTACCAGGGAGATTTTCGGTTGCCCAGAAAAAATCCCTTGTTGCCGGCATTACGCCCCGTGATGATAGAAATAGCTAACAGTAGGGCAAAATAGGATGCAATGATCAGTGCCAGAAAAACAGGATTCATTTTGCTATTTTTCAGGCAGCCAATATATATAAATTTGTTATATCCGTAAATTAATTGTAAAAATCAGTTGCCGGAATTAACTTTGTAAAGGAAAAAAGCTGTCCCACTTATTGTGAGGTGAAAAATAATTTAGAAAACAGGTTCAGATATGGAAATATCCCGTTACCCATCGAAATTACTGGAAGAAGCGGTAGAAGTATTTGCCGGGCTTCCCGGTATAGGCAAGAAGACAGCTTTACGGCTGGTTCTGTTTCTTTTACGGCAGGATAAGGATGTCGTAGAACATTTCGGACAAACAATTTTGCGACTGAAAAATGAGATACGGTACTGCAAAAGTTGCAATAATATATCAGATAAAGAAATTTGTGACATATGCGCCAATCCACACCGGGATCATTCATTGGTATGTGTTGTTGAAAATCCACAGGACGTGATGGCTGTGGAAAATACCGGACAGTATCATGGTATCTATCACGTGCTGGGGGGGGTGATCTCTCCGCTGGACGGGATCGGACCCGATGATCTGGTGTTGCATCCGCTTGAAGAAAAAATAAAACGGGGTGAGGTGAAGGAGGTCATTCTGGCACTCAGTACAACGATGGAGGGAGATACAACCAATTTTTATCTGTATAAAAAGTTCAGGGATTATCCGGTAAAGATCACAACCCTGGCACGTGGGGTATCTATTGGGGGAGAACTGGAATATACCGATGAGGTGACCCTGGGCAGGTCTATTGCCAACCGGACCCCTTTTAAGGATGTTTTCAAATTATAGATCCCGAAGCGGTATTGTCCGGTAAAAATGTAAACAATGGTATTATGACAATTTTATGAATAAGTCTTCATACAAGAAGTCTTCTCGCAGAGGCCGCAGAATGATAATCGTAAAGTATGCAAAGACAGCAGCTTGGAATTTCCTCCCTCTTTGTTTTAGGTGCCGGTCCAAATAGCTTTAGGGATTGGCGAAGTTGGTGAGGGGAAGGGACGGAGTAGGGGTTGCAGGATAAAAAATAAGGCCTTATTTATCCCGTACACGTGTAGTACCTGTTATTTCTGCTGTAGTGACAAGTGTTGCATAAATATACATACATTGAATATATGGAAGGAAATGTGTATATTTATAGCAAAGAAAAATTAAAATAAAATAAGATGATCAATGACTTGCACAGCAGATTTTCAGATATAGCCGGTCACATGAAAAGGTCGGCTATCCGTGAATTACTCAAACTTACCCAGCAGCCGGACATTATTTCCTTTGCCGGTGGTTTGCCTTCTCCCGAGTCCTTTCCGGTAAAAGAACTGGAAGGGATTATGGTAAAGGTATTACAGGAGTCCGGTCCGCAATCCCTGCAGTATGGGACTACTGAAGGGGATGTCCGGTTACGGAAGCTATTAATAGAAAGGTACAGGAAGGAGGGATTGGATCTCTCTCTTGAGAATCTGGTTATTTCCACTGCATCACAACAGGGATTGGATCTTATCAGCAAGATATTTTTGAATCCGGGAGATGTTGTGATCTGTGGTTCTCCGAGCTATCTGGGAGGGATAAGTGCCTTCAATTCCTATGGTGCCCGTTTGATTGGGATTCCTTTTGACCGTGATGGTATGCGAACGGATGAATTGTTCTCGGTGCTTAAGGAGTTGAAAGAAAATGGAAAAACGCCTAAGTTTATTTATGTGATTCCTGATTTTCAAAATCCTGCCGGGATCACTGCTACCGGTGCAAGAAGAAAAGAGATCCTGGAGCTGGCGCATGAATTTGATACCCTGATCCTCGAAGACAGTCCCTACCGGGAGATCAGGTTTGAAGGAGAACCTCAGCCTATGATGCAGGCGCTGGATGATTCCTGGCATGTGATCACACTGGGGACGTTTTCAAAAATATTTGTGCCGGGTTTTCGCATTGGGTGGGTGGTTGCCCATAAAGATATCATAGATAAGTTTGTAATGGCCAAACAGACAGCAGATTTGTGTACGCCGGTATTTTTACAGAAAGTGGCGGCCGAATATCTTGTATCCGGGCATTTTGAAAAAAACCTCAGGAAAATCGTTGATTCTTACCGTGAAAAACGGGATCTTATGATCGACGGTTTCAGGAAATATATGCCGGAGGGTGTTACCTGGACCGAGCCGGAGGGGGGATTGTTCCTGTTTATGGAATTACCTTCCTGGATGAAGGCCGAAAAGCTTTTGCGTAAAGCGATCATCCATAAGGTAGCCTTTGTTGCCGGGAATGTATTTTTCAGCGATAACGGAGGACAAAATACGATACGTATTAATTTTTCCTATGCTTCAAAAGAGGAGAATATAGAAGGGGTGCAACGGCTTGCAGAAGTGATCCGTGAAGAAATGGAACATCACCGGGGCTGATAAAAATCTTTTTATTCTTTCATCGTTTGTATATTTGCAGGAAACTTTACCCGGCAGCCAGTGGATATATCCATCATTATCGTCAGCTTCAATGTCAGATATTTTCTGGAGTCCTGTCTGTATTCCGTTTATAAGGCACTAACAGAGGCAGAAGGGGAGGTGATCGTTGTGGACAACAACTCGGTGGATGGGACCATCCCCATGCTGACGCACAAATTTCCGGAGGTTAAGCTGATAGCCAATAAGGAAAATCTTGGTTTTGCAAAAGCCTGTAACCAGGGAATAGCCATTGCCCGTGGCCGTTATGTTCTGTTGTTGAATCCTGATACGTTGATCGAGGAAACCACGCTCATCCGTTCGATACGTTTTATGGACGAGCATCCTGACGGGGGGGCACTCGGGGTGAAGATGATCGATGGTAAAGGAAAATTCCTGCCCGAATCAAAACGGGCCTTGCCAACCCCTTTGGTTGCTTTTTATAAGATATTTGGCCTGGCCCGCCTGTTTCCCGCGTCAAAAACCTTTAACCGGTATTATCTCGGACATCTGGACGAGAATGAAACCCATCCGGTCGAAGTACTTACCGGTGCTTTTATGATGATAAGAAGAAGCGTACTGGATAAGATCGGCGGTATGGATGAAGATTATTTTATGTATGGCGAGGATATTGATCTTTCCTATCGAATTATGCAGGCAGGTTACAGGAATTATTATTTTCCGGAAACCACCATTGTCCATTATAAGGGAGAGAGTACAAAAAAAGGGTCGTTGAACTATGTGATCCTTTTTTATAAGGCTATGCTTATTTTTGCCGGCAAGCATTTTTCACCGCAGCGGGCCGGTTTTATCAGTCTGTTGATACGTCCTGCTATTTACATGAGAGCAGCCATGTCTGCCGGGAAAAGAGTGGTATCTGTAGTTTTTTGGCCTCTGCTGGATATAGTTCTTCTTTATGCAGGTTATCTGTTGCTGATCCCTTTCTGGGAGCAGGTGAAATTCCATTCGACCTATTACTATCCTCCTGAATTCAGACAGATCGTTGTGCCTGCCTATATCCTCATATGGATAATGGGTATTTGGTTTTCCGGTGGATACAGGAAACCAGTGCGACTGTGGTATGTTGTGCGGGGACTGCTTGCCGGGATGGTAGCTATCCTGGTTATTTATGCCTTGCTTCCTGTTCAGTTACGTTTCTCCCGGGCATTGATTCTTCTGGGGACAGGATGGGGTATCCTGGCAGGTATATCTTTGCGATTGCTTTTCAGTCTGATACCCGATGAGCTTTTTGCCCTGGCCGGCAAGCATCTGAAAAAGATCATAATCATTGCCTGTGAAAAAGAATATAAGAGAATATCCAGATTCCTGAAACAATTGGGATTGCCCATTGATATTGTTGGGTATGTTCCTCCTGATGAGCGGAAAAATGGCGAAGGGATCCTGGGAACAACGAGTCAGCTTCCCGAGATCGTAAAGATCCATCATATTCGCGAAATCATTTTTTCAGCTATAGACAGTGAGTCTAATCAGATCATCCGTACCATGAATCGTCTGTCAGGCATTCCGGTTGAGTTTAAGGTGGCATTGCCCGAGGGAAGCCCGATCGTAGGAAGCAGTTCTGTTGAACGTCCGGGTGAATTGTATCTGGTGGAACTGAATGCTATATCGCAGGTAAGGAACAGATTGAAAAAAAAGGTACTGGATATTTCCCTGTCGTTGCTTTTTCTGCTGTTGCTGCCTGTGATGCTGATCATAATGAAAAACAGAAAAAAGTTCATAAAGAATTGTGTGGATATTCTGAAAGGCAAAAAGACATGGGTGAGTTATTGCAGGAAAGAAGGTGAGAATATTACGGAGTTGCCTGATCTGCCTTTGGGCGTGCTTTGTCCTTTGAATCTGGCGGATATTTCTTTTGCCGGGGCAGATGTAGTGCAGAATATTAACCAGACCTATGCCAGGAACTACCATGTGTCGCTGGACCTGAAGATCATTTTCAGGCAGATAAGAAAACTGGGGAGCTAAAATAATATGTACGGAAAATATTGTATTTGTAATATTTATAATTAATTTTGTAATTATTAAGACTAAATTAAAATAGAATTTATGTCTAAACTGGTTATAACCCTGCCTGCAATGGGAGAAGGTGTTGTGGAGGCGACGATCACAAAGTGGTTGGTGAAGGAAGGGGAACATGTTGAAGAAGATCAGCCGGTAGTTGAAGTAGCTACGGACAAAGTGGATTCGGAAATACCGAGCCCTGATGATGGGATCATTACGAAAATACTGAAGAAAGAAGGAGATGTGCCGCAGGTAGGTGAGGCATTGGCCTGGCTGGAAAATGAGAAACAGGAAGAGAATCCTGACCGGGAAGAGGTAAAGGTGGAAGTGGAAAAGGTAAAGGAGGAGTTGTTGCAGAAAAAACAGGAAGAAGAAAAGGAGATCCAGGAGCTGGCAAGGGATATGAAAAGCCGGACCCCATCCGGAAAATTTTTGTCCCCCCTGATTCGCAGGATTGCCAAAGCAGAGGGTATATCTTATGACGAACTGGATGAAATCGAAGGAACGGGGATTGACGGGAGAATTACAAAAGATGATGTGATGATCCGGCTGGAAAAGAAAAAAGGAGGAACCAGTCGTCCGGCCGGTCAAAAAACAGAGAAAGAACCTGCCCTTGAGCCACAGACGGGAGAAAAAGTCAGAGAACCGGTGAAAAAGGCAGGGAATGTTGTTAAAGAGACAGAGGATGAAGAAGTTATTGAGATGGATCGTGTCCGGAGGATCATTGCGGAACATATGGTTTATTCAAAACAGACCTCTCCCCATGTAACTTCATTTATAGAAGCTGATGTGACAAGCCTTGTTCGCTGGAGAGAAAAGATCAAAAATGATTTTTTGCAGAGGGAAGGGCAGAAAATTACCTATACGCCTGTTTTCATACAAGCTGCCGCAATGGCATTGCGTGATTTCCCCATGGTAAATGTTTCTGTTGACGGAACACATATCATCAGAAAAAAA
>WFSC01000361.1 GCA_015486185.1 Bacteroidales bacterium
TTCCCATAGCGCCAAAACCACCAATCATGATGAGAACTCCTGAGATAGCGTCATTCCACAAATTAGCAGTATGTGCCTGTAATGAGGGCACAAAGGCTGCGATGATCAGCCATATACCAACCAGCCCGGATAACCATGCCTGCCAAGGTTTAGCTTTGATCATCCAGAAACCGGCAATGGCTACGATAATACCTACAATGAGGTTGTCCCATAAATTTCATGTCGGACTAAAATTCAAAAAGGCTGCGATGAAGATCCACACCCCTAAAATTGCGACCGTCCAGGATTGCCACGTTGTTTTCATTTTAATTTTCTCCTTATTGGTTTAATTAAACATTTTATCTGTCATTTGACGTAATGCACAAACAATGCCAAACTGTATAACATACACAAAAACAGCAAGATAAGGTAATGTGGAAAAGTTTGAACTCCTGATTTAACCGGATTTTGGGAACAGGGATTTCCCGGTATTCTGGTCCGGGAAACTTAAAGGACTGAATATAAATATACTGGGGAGGGAAACCGTGTTTCTCTTTTTATGATTGTAAGGTTTGAAAGTTTGATTGTGATACCGTCAAAGATGATCTTGCTGAAATATTGTTTGACCGACTGAAAAATATCATGGAGATGTTTTTTTAATATACTGATATTGTCTTTTGTGACAATAGATGATTAGGATAGTGAATAAATATTTACTTCTCCTGCTTTTCCCTGATGTGGATCATTTTTCCAGCGACTTCACAGCTTGCGGAAACAGTGTTGTATATGGTGCCGAATTTCTCAATATTGCGGTGGAGAAGATTGATGCGTCTTTCTTCTTCGGGTGACCAAACGGTAAGTTCATAAACAACCTTTATCATAGCAGGCGGTACATCACGGCGCCACCCTTTCACAGAGATGGCTGCTTTAGTGTAGGGAATATGAAGGATGTGGGAGTATCTCTCTACATTTTTGAGGATGCAGGCAGCGAATGAGGCCAGATACAATTCGGCCGGGTTGGGCCATTCTTCGCCACTTTCAGCAGCGGCGTCAAAGGGAATGATCGTCTTTTTGGATTCGGCAATAGCTTCGCCTCCCGGTTTTGATTCTGCAGTAATATGATATTCAAGCATATTTATTAATTTTAGGAAGTAAAGAATTTCTTTTTCCATCTCAAGGCAACATCCACCAACAATATCAGCACCGGTACCTCAACCAGCGGACCGATGACCGTGGCAAAAGCTTCCTGTGAGTTGACTCCGAAAACAGCTATGGCAACGGCAATAGCCAGCTCAAAGTCATTACTTCCCGCCGTAAAAGCCAGTGTGGCGGATTTTTCATACGGGGCACCCATTCGTTTTGCAATGAAAAACGTTACTACGAACATGATGGCAAAATAAAGAGTGAAAGGTATAGCTACACGAAGGACATCCAGTGGCAAATCAATGATCTTTTCACCTTTGAGTGAGAACATTACAAAAATTGTGAAAAGTAATGCAATAGGAGTGAGCCAGGATATTTTCGGTACGAACTTCCGGAAATACCAGTCATCTGAAATGATCCTCCGCAAGAAGAGGCTTGAGATCAGACCAGCTACAAATGGAATACCTAAATAGATCAGCACAGTGGTGGCAATTTCACGTATGGAAACCTCGACAATAGCTCCTGCCTTTCCAAAGAGGGTAGGCAAAAGAGTAATGAAGACGTAGGCATAAACAGAATACAGAAATACCTGAAACAGCGCATTAAAAGCAACCAGACCGGCAGCCAGTTCCGGATCGCCCCGGGCCAGATCATTCCATACCAGCACCATGGCGATGCATCTGGCCAAGCCAACCAGGATCACGCCGGTCATCATGGCCGGTTTATCAGGCAATAAGAGCATGGCCAGGAAAAACATCACCAAGGGTCCAACCACCCAGTTTTGAATCAGGGAGAGGGAAAGCAACCGGATGCTTTTAAAGACCAGTGGTAATTTTTCGTACCGGACCTTGGCCAGTGGCGGATACATCATGAGAATAAGGCCAATGGCTATAGGGATATTGGTGGTGCCTGATGAAAGAGAATTCCAAAAACCCGATATAGAAGGGAACAGAAATCCTATACCAACTCCTATAAACATGATTGTAAAAATCCAGAGAGTCAGATATCTGTCAAAGAAAGAAAGTCTTTTCTCAGTTGCCATAATGGTGTTTGTGAAAAATAACAGTTATCAGGTCAGTTTACATATTCTTGTTTCCATAGATCAGTTCGTACAATTCTACCAGTCGCATGCCGGTTCCGTGAGCATCCCGCAGTGCCGGTTGTGGGACGGACTTCCATAAACAGCTAAAACTTTCATATGTTTACAACTAAAAGTTTATAATTCATCATATCAGGATATAACATTTCCTTTTATATTCCGGTCTTTATCTTTTGATTCTTTCACTTTTATTTTCTCCTTATAAAACTTCCCAAAATCCCGGATGATCTCATCCCGCACCCGCCGGAAAACAGCCAGTATTTCCTCTTTCGTTCCGGTGGCCTCTGCCGGATCATCAAAACCAATATGCAAGCGGTGTTTAACTTTGCCGGCAAAGACAGGACATGCTTCCCTGGCTCCGTCACAGACTGTCATAACATAATCGAAGGGGATATTAATAAAATCGGTTACCGGCTTGGGATGGCCGTGGCTGATGTCGATGTTTTTTTCCTGCATCACCTGAATGGCCAGCGGATGAACCTTTCCACCCGGCTCGGTGCCGGCAGAATATATTTCAAGGGTTGGATCCAGTGAGCGTAGAAAGCCTTCGGCCATCTGACTGCGGCAGGTGTTGCCGGTGCAGAGGATCAGTATTTTCATGGTTTATGATTTGTCGATTTCACAGGGAACGGATTGGGCAGCGATCTCCCAAAGGAATTTTTGTATGTCTTTTTCCATTTTTATGATGTTTTCAGCATCTACACAGTAATAGACATGTTTACCTGAAAGGGCTCCCTTGATCAATCCTGCCTTTTTGAGTTCCTGAAGGTGGTGGGATACCGTCGGGCGGCTAAGGGGGATTTTGTCAGATATGTCTCCACTGATGCACTGATTCTGTTGTGCCAGGTATTCAAGGATAGCCAACCGGGCCGGGTGGGAGAGGGCCCGGGAAAGGGAAGAAACACGTTGAAAACGTTTGGAAAAGTTTGTCTTTTTAGCGTAAGTCATGATGAGATATTTTAATGTGCGATCAATATTGAATAGATAATGCAAGATAATGCCGGGGATTTTCCCATTGTAGCAGGGTTATGTAACATTCGATATATTTTTCTTTGAAGGAGTTGATAAGTATATGATTTTTCTAATATGTGATGATTTATATATGTCGAATGTTGTAAACATTAGAAGAATATATTTATTAAAAACAGCTTTTCATTTACGTATAAGAA
>WFSC01000362.1 GCA_015486185.1 Bacteroidales bacterium
AACTCTACATCACTGCAATTGGTATAAGCCCAAACATCTACAGTATCACCTTCTTTCCAGTTCCAGTGTGGGAATACATGCAGAACATCTTTATCTGTCCATTCACTTTGGTACATATAATAGGCATCTTTGGGAAATCCGGCCAGATCGATAATCCCGAAATATGAGCTTCGGGCCGGCCAGGGATACGGAGTGGGTTCCCCCAGGTAATCAAAACCCGTCCAGATATACATGCCGGAAATAAAAGGATATTTTTTAACGATCTTCCAGGTCTCCTCATGCGTAGAGCCCCACGGGACACTGCAATTATCATAGGATGAGCAGGTGAAATCGGCATTCATCACATGATACCGTGCAAAAAGTTTTTCAAAATCAATTTCTCCCTCTTTTTTGGTTTTCAGGAGCTTATAGATCTCCTTCATGACTTTCCTTGGAGGCCACCGGCGGATACTGTCCGACGGCATATCATAGTGTCCCCGGGTGGCAATGGCAGAAGTGGTTTCCGAGGCAATAAACTTACCCCCGGGAAAAGAATCATGGAATGCTGTCCAGTTCTGTGTATGATAATTGTGTCCGATCAGATCGCATGCCCCCGAACGGGCCAGCGAATTGGTTTCGGCCTCCGGATTGTTCATCGCCGAAGTAATAGGACGGGTTGGATCCAGGGACCTGACGATGCCAGACAGTTCTCTTCCGATAACGGCACCTTCCGGTTTATGCTGCTCCGGGATCTCATTCCCAATACTCCACATGATCACGCTGGGATGATTCCGGTCACGAAGAACAAAATCGGTCAGGTCCTTTTTATGCCACTGGTCAAAGTAAAGATGGTAATCAAAGGGCCTTTTACCTATTTTCCAGGCATCAAAAGCTTCATCCATTACGATAAAGCCCATTTTGTCACACAGATCAAGCAGCTCGGGAGCGGGAGGATTGTGAGAGGTACGGATACCGTTTACTCCCATTCCTTTCAGCAGTTCCAACTGACGTTGCAGTGCACGGGTATTGATGGCTGCCCCTAATGCCCCAAGATCATGATGATCACAAACGCCCCTGATCTTCACATGCTTATCATTCAGAAAGAACCCTTTATCCGGATCAAAACGATAATACCGGACCCCCAGAGGGGTTTCATAATTGTCAATGGTTTTTTTACCTGACCTGACCAGGGAAACCACCTTGTAGAGATAGGGGTCGGTATCCGACCATAACCTGGGTTGCGGAATCGTCATTACCTGGCTGACAGTCGCTACAGAATCTCCTCCGATATTTGCATTTGTTCCGGTGGAAGCTACTTTTTTCCCGGCAGCATCGTAGATGATCGTTTCCAACTGCACTTTTTGTTCATCGGCATTCCGGTTCCTTATTTTTGTCTGTATTTTCACTTTGGCATGATCCTTTGTGACCTCCGGTGTATTCACAAAGGTTCCCCAATGGTCAACATATACCTTGTTTGTCTTGACCAGCCAAACGTTCCGGTATATTCCGGAGCCGGAATACCATCGTGACGCCGGTTGTTTGGAATTATCCACCCGTACGGCAAGAACATTTTTTTCGTTTCCGTATTTTAAGTAAGGTGTCAGTTCATAGCGGAAAGAAATATACCCATAGGGTCTCTCTCCCAACAGGTGACCGTTGATCCATACCTTACTGTTCATGTACACCCCGTCAAAGTCAATAAACACCTGTTTGTCCTTATCTGTCTCAGGTAAGGAAAAAGTTTTGCGGTACCAGCCGATACCGTCAGGCAGGGCACCTCCTCCGGGCGTAGCAGGATTGTCCTTACTGAATTTTCCTTCAATACTCCAGTCATGTGGCAGGTTAAGCATGCGCCAGCCGGTATCAACAAATGCCACCTGCTGGGCTCCGGTGGTATCACCAAGAAAAAAACGCCAGGCCGCGTCAAAATCTTTTCTGACACGTACATGCCCCGGGGTGGTATTAGTGCATTGGCTGAAGATCAGAAGGGCCAGAATGAAAAAGAATCCGGAATAGGTTAATTTTTTCATGATAAAGAAATTTTAGTGTATGAGTAAAATAATAAATTAATGAGACTGACTCAGGGTTGAGTCAGTCTCATTCTATCATTGATCTACCCGTTAATACCCCGGGTTTTGTATCAATTGATCATTTCTGTTCATTTCATCGCGCATAATGGGGAAGAAATAAGCTTTATTGTCCCATGCCCTTATTTGATAGACTTTCTTCGTGATAGTTGGAATGGTAGCCGTAGTATGATCCGGTTGCAATTCATAGACCACATTAGCTGCATGCATCGGGTGATAAGCATCCGGTCCGATCACCCACCGGCGTACGTCAAAGAAACGCTGTTCCTCGTAACACATCTCCACGCGCCTCTCATTACGATACCGCTGGCGCAAAGCATCTCCCGACTCTGTAATATCCGGCATGCCTGCACGATGTCTGATCATGTTCAAATAAGTCCGTGCTTCGTCATCTTGTCCCAACTCAATACAGGCTTCTGCATAGTTGAGCAAGACCTCGGTATATCTGAAATACCGCCAGGGAACATCCTGTTTGAAATACTGTGCATCCACCGTCGGGTCAATAAACTTACGAAGGTAATATCCGGTATATCCCCCATTCCAGTCTTCAATCGGGCCTTTTCTTGTATCAAGTCCATATACCTCTACCGTATCATTGGTGGTTGCATCCCATTTCTGCCATGTACCCACCTGGATAATGCCAACAGGGTCAATCTTCTGGACATCCGTAGGACGTTTTCTCCAATGTGCCCCCTCATATAGGATATCGGCATAAAAACGCGGATCACGGTTATTATAAGGGAGGGCAGCTTCAGCAGGATTATTCCAATCAAAAGGTGTTCCATCCTTCATTTCAAAAGCATCCACCAGGTCCTGGGTGGGAGTATTGTTCCCCCAGTTATGATAACCGTTCGGGCCACAGTATAAACCAGGATTATAGCCATCCCATCCTTCATTTGTTTTAGGCGTAAAATACCTGACAAAGATATCTTCCGGTGAAGACTTGGAGATAAAGAGTTCATTGTAATTCTTTGCCACCGAATCCCCGGGAGCCGGATCAGGTTTATACAGGCTATATATACCCATATCTATTACCGCTTTAGCGGCATCCCTGGCCTTCTGCCACCTTTCCTGTTGTGTACCCGATGTATAACCGATCAATTCGGGATTGGAATAGTTCGGAAAAATTTCGGACACCTTGTTATGCAGGTCACTGGCAGCATACAAAAGGGTACGTGCTTTCAAAGCCAGGGCAGCGCCTTTGGTGGCACGACCTCTGTCATCTCCCGTTTGAACTTCAGGTAATAAGGCTGCTGCCGAATCACATTCATTAACAATAAAATCAATACAATCTGCATAGGTATCGCGGGGCACCTTAAACTCATCCGTCAGCTTATACGCTTTTGTAATGATTGGGACGCCTCCGTATAAGGAAGTCAGCTCATGATAAAAATAGGCCCGTAGAAAATGAACCTGACCGATCATATTGTTCTTCTGTTCGTCACTCTCAAAATTCACCCCTCCTACCTTTTCAAAAAAGATATTACAAGCCCGGATTGCCTTATAAAGATTATTCCAAGTTTTTAAGACTGTATTCTGACCAAACCAACCGGTTGTCCAGGCTGGGATCTGATCGGGAGTCAGCAAACAATTATTGAAATTGTTCACCCCCCAGTCAGGGGTAAACTCAGCTTCATCCACATAACAAGCTATCATATCAATGTCAAAAGGAATACCAAGCTTTCGGTATATATCATTTATAAATGTTTCAACCAGAGCAGGGTCTTTCCATACATCTACTTCAGAAAACTCACTGAGTGGCTTGGTATTGAGAAAATCCTTGCTGCAAGCAGGAAGAATTAACAAAACCAGCAGCAATATTTTAAATATATTCTTAAAATTTTTCATCTCTTCAAATTTTTAAAATGTTAAACCAACACCAAAATTATACACCCTGTTCAAAGGATAAGCCGTGGTAGAAGTTACTTCCGGATCGAAACTCTTAAGTTTATCTAGGGTAAATAGGTTCATCCCACTGAAATAAACCCTGAGATTTTTAATACCTGCCTTGTTATTAAGGATGTTGTAACCAATTTCCAGGGATTTCAAGCGAAGGTAATTCGTATTTCTCACCCAGTAAGTATTGGCCTGGTTTCGCCAGTATTCTTCATCCCGGTTCCAGGTTCTGGGCTTGGTAGTACTCGGGTGATCCTTGGTCCAACGACCTTCAGCATCCTCAATAAGGAAATTCCCGATCTCTCCGGATTCTGTATTATGATACCGTATAGCACCGGTAGCTCCCTGCAGCAACATAGAAAAATCAAAATTTCTGTAACCCAGTGATACCGTCATACCACCGGTAAAGCGGGGTATTGTATTCTTATCGATCCGCACTCTGTCCAATCCGTCAATGACCCCATCATGATTAACATCTTCAAAAATAATATCGCCCGGACGGGCGTTAGCCCAGTGAGGATAAGCATCAACGGCAGCCTGGTCTTTGAAAACCCCGATAGCCTTATAATACAAACCGGTATTCATAGGATGTCCTGTCGATTTCTGATAATCGGGGACACCGGGAGTTTCATCCCAGAAAATAATTTTATTTTTCTCATAACCACCGTTCACGCCCACGGTGTACCTAAGGTTTCCGAACCTGTTATTGTAGCTGAGATCAAATTCAAAACCCTGATTGGCCACCTTCCCGATATTTTCGCGTGGCAGGGTTAAACCGGTGGTGGCAGGTACGGAAGCATTCCTCCACCAGAGGATATGTGTCCGGTAATTATAGAAATAGTCAGCCGAGAATATGAACTTTCCGTTAAACATCTGCCCGTCAAATCCCACGTTGCTTTCATTGGCTACTTCCCATGTAATATCCGGATTAGGAATACGCGACTCATGCAATATCTTCTCCTCTACACTTTCATTAAATACATAGGTATGCGTGGGATCGAAAGCATAGCTGGACAAAAACTGATAAGGTTCGATCCGGTCATTACCCGTCTGTCCCCAGGATGCTCTTAGTTTAAAATAATTTATAAGGGAAAGATTATTTTTCCAGAAACTTTCTTCAGAAATTCTCCAACCCAGAGAAATACCGGGGAAAAAACCGAAACGATGACCTTCCGGAAAGATATAGGATCCGTCATACCGCCATACGAATTCTGCCAGGTACTTACCCTTGTAATCATAATTCAAACGTCCGAAATAACTCATTCTGGCATTTTGGCTGGCCGAACCGTTGTTATCTTTTTCAAGGTCACCACCGGCAAACATTTGATCCACGACGGTTGACACAAAATAACGGCGAAAGGCAGAGAAGTACATCGATGCTCCCTTAATCTGTTCATAGCCAAATAAAGCTTTCACGTGATGGACCTGGGAAAAGGTATGATCGTAATTTAACAGGGCATTCAGGGTAACACGCTGACCGTCATTCATCGACTGTGTAAGCCTGGGATCGGAAAAACCCCGTTTACCTTTTACCAGCACGGGATCGCCATTGGTATCGTAGCTGGTTCCATCCCATGTATATAGATACCATGGCTTCTGCCATAGTTTATGATTATCAAAATTCTTATCCACAGAAGCAATACCTGTCAGTGTTAAGCCCTTTACCCACGGAATGGTAATATCCAGTTTCGTATTGCTTTGGAAAAGATATCTTTTATCCCTGTCGTAGCCGGTCTGATTAGTGGTTATTACCACCGGATTATCCCCATACTCAATATCGGGGCCCGGTAACCCATTCGGCCAGTAGGCCGGCAGGTTGGGTTTACCACGCATCAGCATCCTGAATATTGCATACATAGACCGGGTTGGGTAATTCCTGTTTTCCTGGCGTCCTGCAAGGTCAAATCCCAGGTGAATATTCTTGGATATTTTTCCGTCAATATTTGTCCGGAAATTAGCCTGTGAATAATAAGTAGCACTGTTTTTATAGATGCCGTCCTGGTAATTACCTCCCACCGAAACGAAATACCGGACACTTTCAGTACCACCGGACACTGAGACGTTCCCATATTTCTGAGGGGCAGCCTTTTTAAACGTAGCTCCAAACCAATCCGTATTGGGATGTCCCCAGGGATCCGATCCATCCTTATATTTTTGAATATCTTCATCGGTATATTTTGGTGGACGCCCCCTGTATTCGTTTATTTCGTTTATCATTTGTGCATAGGTGGCAGCATCACATAAAGGTGGGATAATAGTAGGCTGTGTCCATCCCCGGTTCATGGTAACGTGAATAACAGGCTTCCCGATTTCTCCCCGCTTGGTAGTGATCAGTATTACCCCGTTGGCAGCTCTGGCCCCGTAGATAGCTGCCGAAGCATCTTTCAAAATGGTTATGCTGGAAATATCACTTGGATCGAGACGTGTCAGGTTCCGGTTGGGTATCCCGTCCACCACAATCAGAGGAGAATTATCCCCCAGGGTATTCGTACCCCTTATTCTAAGGGTGGCATCATCGTTTCCGGGTTCACCCGTACGTGTTACAGCCACTAATCCCGGTAGATGCCCAACCAGTGAGTTTGAAACATTAATACTCGGCGTTTGCTTAAGCTTGTCTCCCTTTACCGTGGCAATAGAACCGGTAACAGTGGCTTTCTTTGCCGTACTATATCCGATCGTTACCACCTCCTGTAAGCCAATGGCCTCTTCAACCAGGGTAACATTCACCACTTTTCTGTTACCTACAACCACCTCCTGGCTCTTATAACCTACAAAAGAAAAAGCCAGCACAGCATCCGGCGAACTCACCTGAAGAGTATAATTTCCCTTGGCGTCAGTAACCGTACCATTGGTTGTTCCTTTTTCAATAATATTCACTCCCGGTAGCGGGTTACCTTTCTCGTCGGTAACCGTGCCGGTAACGGTAATTCCCTGCTGTGCCAGCAGGTTTTTTGAAATATCTTCTTTCAATACCTTTTCCGGTGTCAGGATGATCTGTCGCCCCAGCACCACATACCGGACATCCGTCCCGGCAAATAAGTGATTCAGAATATCTTTTATCCTGACATTTTTTACTTCAACGTCAACTTTCCTGTTTACATCCACCAACTGGTGATTGTACAGAAAGTAGAACTCACTCTGGTTTTCAATCTTATTTAACACCTGCTCAAGCGTAGCATTATTCATGGTCAATGTTAGTTTTGTTGTCTGAGAATATGACTCTGTCGCAAAAACACTGACAAATCCCAGGAAAAAAAGTAATACAGAAATCTTCATGATTCTGAAAAGTTTAATTAAAAAGCTAATGGTATATTCATCAGCTTTTAGTTTAGATTGATTTTTTTTCATAATTTTACATGATTTTTGTAGGTTAAAAAGTTCAGTTTGTGTACGATTTTTTGACTACTGAAATTACAGGAGAGCAATGGCGGTTGCTTTCCTGTTTTTGCTGATACTTCATGAATTTTTCATAGGCAATTTGTTTTAAAGGTTAATAATCAGGTTAACTACGTTTTCTTTTATAGAGAATCACTCTTCTTTTTTCGTAAGTC
>WFSC01000363.1 GCA_015486185.1 Bacteroidales bacterium
ACTCATTTTGATCCGCAAAAAAAATATCCGGTTATTGATGCTATTTACCCGGGACCGCAGACCGGCAGTATTCGGGGACGTAGTTTTATTCCTTCCCGTGGGGACAAACAGGCCCTGGCAGAACTGGGTTTTATTGTGATCTCCCTGGATGCGATGGGTACCCCCATGCGTTCCAAATCATTTCATGCTGCCTATTACGGCAATATGGGAGATAACGGACTGCCTGACCAGATCGCAGGGATCCGTCAGCTTGCTCAAAGGTTTTCCTGGATAGATACGAACCGGATCGGTATCTACGGACATTCGGGTGGAGGATTTGCTGCTGCCGACGCGATCCTGCGGTATCCGGACTTTTTCAAGGTGGCTGTCAGCGAGTCAGGAAACCATGATAACCGGATTTATGAAGATGACTGGGGAGAAAAGTGGCAGGGATTGCTGAAAATAAATCCGGACGGGACCTCCAATTATGATAACCAGGCAAATGAAAATCTTGCAGGCAACCTGAAAGGGCATCTCTTGCTGGCACATGGTACGATGGATGATAATGTCCCGCTCAATAATACCCTGGTGCTGGTAAAAGCCCTGATCGCTGCCAACAAGGACTTTGATCTGATCCTTTTTCCCAACCGGGCTCACGGCTATGGACCGGATTCTTTCTATATGATGCGACGGAGATGGGACTATTTTGTCCGGTACCTGTTGGGAACAGAACCTCCAAAAGAATATCAGTTTGTGAAATAAGCATATGCTCGTCCTCAATTCCGTGTAATCTGTTTCGATCTATGCAATCTGTGTAATCTTTTTTGTTTCTTTGTGCTCAAATTTTCCGGGAGTATGGGAATAAGAGGGGTGTTTTTGTCAGTTTTATTAGTGTGTGTACAAGGCGTTTATGCCGTTGGATACAAGACGGTGAACGACTCCACTGCCTGTAATCCGGCACCGGAGCAGATATCCTCTTCCAGCAGTGCCGGACAGGCCACGGTGCCTCAAATGGCCCTGACGGAAAAAGCGGAGAGCTTATTTGGTAAGTTGTTCAAATATGCACCTATTCCTTATCTTGGATATTCCACGGAGACCAACCTGGCCTTTGGGGTCATAAAATATAATGCCTTCAGGATCCCCGGCCACCGTCTGCCGGATTCCCTTATCAGGTTATCCAATGTATCACTTTATGGGTTATATACCCTGAATAATCAGTACGAGATCAGGTTAAAACTGGACCTGATGACTGGTGCCAACCGGTTTAATACGGTACTTGAGGCCAGATTCAGGGATTTTCCCATGAAATATTTTGATGTGGGGAACGATACCCCCGAAGAGGCCGGAGAGCTGACGGATTTCAAGAATCTGCTTATTGCTCCGGGGTTTAATTATAAAATATACAGGGAAAATTATATCGGAGTAAGATATATCTTTGATAATTATCTGAAAGTGAAAGTTGTTAATGAAAAAGAAGGGGGTCCCGATCTGGGTGGCAATGAAGGGGTCCAATCGGGTCTGGGGATTAAATACTTCAGGGAAGGCCGTGATAACCGGTTGCGTGCTACCCGGGGATCGTATATTTATTTTTCCTTTGATCTTTTCAGCCATATGTTGGGAAGTGCCTTTGATTATAATGCACTGACCATAGATTTACGAAAATATTATTCTCCCATACCCCGGCTTACTTTTGCAGGGCAGATATATTCGGAGATCAAGTCCGGAGACATACCTGTACAGTCGCTGGCAGTAGTAGGGGGAAAGTACAGAATGCGGGGTATCTATTGGGGTCGTTACCGGGATAAGTCAATGGCTATGGCACAGGTGGAGGTCCGTTTTCCCATTTACCGGATCATCAGGGGAACTGTCTTCGGGGGAATGGGACAGGTAGGGCCACGGTTGGCTGATTATAGGGGAAATGGCTTTCACACTGCCGGAGGTGTCGGGTTAAGGGCACTTATTGATAAGGCTACCAGCTCGGTGTTACGAATGGACCTGGGTTTTTCCAGGGAAGGATATACTATCTTTTTTGGATTTGGGGAAGCCTTCTGAAGAATGTCGAATATCGAATATCGAATGTCGAATAATGAATATCGAATGTAGAATGTAGAATGTCGAATGTCGAAGGATGAAGGATAAATAACGTTTTTGTTTTTGCAGTGTTTTTTTTCTAACTTGCATTAGTAAAGGAATTATTATGCCGGCGATAAAAAAATACAAGAAACTGTTTGTACGCCACCTGTTTGAGTGCTGGATCTTTTATTGATCAGACACCCCGACACATGTCTTCATGGTGAAGATGTGCTGTCTTTTTCTCTCTCGTTTTCCTTTTTATCATTCAATGATCCAAATATTATGCAAGGATTGATCTTTGATATCAAACGCTATGCGGTACATGACGGCCCCGGCATCCGTACGACGGTCTTTTTTAAAGGTTGTCCGCTGCATTGCTGGTGGTGTCATAATCCGGAAGGGATAAGGAAAGAAACAGAAGAGGTGGTGACCGTGCATAAGATGGAAGGGAAGGATTATACTGTGAAGGAAACCGTGGGCCGGTGGATGAGTGTGGATGAGGTAATGCGGGAGATCAACAAGGAGCGTATCTTCATGGAAGAATCGGGTGGTGGTGTGACTTTCTCGGGAGGAGAACCTTTGTGGCAAACAGAGTTTCTCGAAGATCTTTTACTGGCATGTAAGAGGGAGGACTTTCATACTGCCGTGGATACTACCGGCCATACTTCCCGGCAAAATATACGGAAGATCATGGATCTGACGGATCTTTTCCTGTATGACCTGAAACTTATGGATGACAGTAAACATGTGAAATATACCGGCGTATCCAACCGATACATTCTTGAAAACCTGGAATTTCTGGCTGCCTGTGACAAAAGGATCTATATCCGGTTTCCGGTGATCCCAACAATCAATGATGATGAAGAAAATATAAACCGCACTCTTCGTTTACTGGGATCGATGGCTAAAGCAGTAGAAGAAGTGGACCTGTTGCCTTATCATGCCATGGCTGCCCATAAGTATGAAAAATTTCATATGGAATATAAAATGGGAGGGGTCCCCGAACCGGGAGAGCAGGAGATGGAACAACTGAAAGAACGGTTTGAGGAAGCCGGCTTCAAAGTTAAAATAGGAGGATGAGAGGAATAACGATAATGCGATGAAGAGATGAAGAGATGAAGAGA
>WFSC01000364.1 GCA_015486185.1 Bacteroidales bacterium
CTCCACAAATACCATCACATTGACAATAATGGAATTGATCCTTTCCCGCAACATTTTCTGGTTTATTTTTATGGATTTCATGATCTCCCTTCTCCTCAGTGAATCGGCAGGCAGATGAACCAACGCTCCATAAAAATTTGTCGGGTGATCCCGGATCATACGCATAACCACCGTATCAGGTGCAATATTTACCACCCGGCTGAATTCTACCAATGGATAATTATCTTCATCTACAGGAGCATTTTTTATAAAATCCCGCAAATCTTCAGGACTATAAAAATATTGCGCAAGCAAAGACGCAGGGTTTGAAAGCCCGACATCGGAGAGTTCATCCCTCAATAAATCATTCTGATCATAACGACTCTCAACCAGTGTATAATTGATCTTAAATGGATGCTTCTTTCCTACCAGCAGGGTACTATATTCATTGATATACCACATCTGAGACTGCGGGAACACTTCCACAAAAGCTCTTATCAGGGATTTAAATTCTCTTGTATTCAACCAGTTTTGCGGGATCCACTGGCAAACGATCCCGTCATCCGTTAGTTTGTCACGGCATATCCCGTAAAAATCTTTTGTATAAATATTATTACTTAACCGTGGGTGTATGGCATTGGTAGTGATGATATCATATTTTTTCCGGCTCATTAAGAGAAAACTTCTTCCATCCTCAATATGGACATGCGTACGCGGATCTTTCAACACATTCTTATTCCATGGTGCAAAAGAAGGGGAAGCCTTAATCACACCGGGACTGATCTCGGCAATGTCAACCGTTTTCATACCTGGTTGCATCAATGAATGAGCTGTAACGCCCATGCCATAACCTATCACAAGGGCATTCTCCGGGCTTTCTACCAACAGATAGGGAAGATAGCCCAGCAAACCATTCACACGACGGTCTTTGCGGGTGGTATAGGCAGAATTGTGACCATTAATATTCAAGGCAAGATAATCCTCATCATACGGATAATGACGAACGGTAACGGTTGAACCTACCCCCTCATCATAAAAAATGATCTTATCATAATGCTGACCGAAAAACGTCTTTTTATAATCCAACTGATCCCACCAGGTGAAATAATATCGGCTTGGCATCAGTATTGTCATTAAAGCCACCACAAAAACAGAAGATATTGTAACGATGGTCTTACGTTTAGCAGACAGAACAGGATGGAAAAGAATAATGAGCAATCCGATGAATACATTGATATAAACCACCAGCAACAGGGAATGAACCACTCCCATTACCGGAATCAATATAAAACCTGCTACAAAGGAACCGATAATGGAACCGACGGTATCCATGAACCCGATCACTCCCATTCCTTTCCCCAAATGCCGGATATTATCATTATATAATTTACTGACAATAGGATAGGTAAAACCCATCAGGGTAGTCGGCAAAGAAAGCATAACAAAAAAGATAATATACTCTTTCCCGGCTGTCTGCATCCAGGTATCTATCAAAGACAGGCTATGACTCACCCTGGGTGCGATAAAAGCAAAAAGGAAGATCAGTGCAACAGTTACCAGACCGATAAGGATCTCGATACATCCCAGCAGCGACAACAGGTTCTTCATCCTGTCGATCCATTTATTGATCAGGAAACTACCGAGGGAAAGGCCAAAAATAAAACTTATCACGATCGTACTGGTGAAATAAACGGTTTTGTCAAAAGAAAAATCAATCAGGATCCTGGCCCAGATCACTTCGTAGGCCAGCGTGGTAAATCCTTCGATGGCAAACACCCATAAGACCAGACGGACGACAGAGCGGGGTAATGCATAAACGATCCTCTCCGAAGATGTTTTCCGCAGGATAGGATCCTGTTCCGTAACTTCCTCCTCCGCCATTTCCTGATAAACCATTTTTTTTGAAAAGACAAGGGCCGTGACTGCGTTGAAAAGATTAAAGGCAGCAGCGATATACAGGGATGCGATGACCCCGAATAACCGAATGATAATAAATCCTGCGATAAAACCGCCCAACACAGCTCCCAGATTGTTCACCGCATACAGTCCACTCACCTTTTGTCCCACTTCGCCAAGACGATGAACAAAATATTTAATGATCACCGGCAGGGTACCTCCCATCAGAGTCGTGGGTATCAGCAGAAAAAAGAACGCAAAAAAGAACCGGATAAGCTGAAGCCGGTATTCGTGAATATCCGTATTTGCACCGATGGCCGTATATAAACTAATCAGACCTTTGAACAGGACCGGAAAGAAAACAGCAAACAGTCCGATACCCAGTTCCAGGAAAGCAAACAACCGCAGCGGATTTTTGATCCGGTCAGCCATAGACCCGAACAATATACTTCCCAGGGCAAGACCTCCCATGAAAGCCGCCAGCACCGTAGCCATCGAATAGGCATGGATGCCAAAGACCTGGGCAAACTTCCGGATCCATATCACCTGATAGATCAATGCACTGATACCTGAAAACAGCAGAATAACATACAGTGCAAACTGCCATTTTTCCCATCCAACTTTAACCGGTAAACCTTTTTGTTTTTCCATGAAATAACTAAGTTAACTAAAAGTAAATTTAAATATAATCATTAAGTTTATTGTACCATGTTTTTTTCAAAATGATCACACCTGTTCCGACAATCACCAGACACACCATACTACCATACCATTGTTTCAATATCACAACTACGGGCAGAGCGATCAAGGCCGTTTGTACGATAATCCCGATAAAAACATTGAACATATCCCTTGGAAAATTCCTGTTTTTCTGAATGGAAGGATCATCTGCCGTCACTTTTTCATGCACAGGTTTCCAGAAGCCCCAAGGCCTCACCCTGATATAAAAATTCTTCAGCACCTTTTCTTC
>WFSC01000365.1 GCA_015486185.1 Bacteroidales bacterium
GTAGTAATAATTACGTTCCGAACGAAGTGAGGAACAAATTACGCGAGCGCCAGCGAGCTAATTACGCAGCGTAGCTGCAAATTTCGGGAGCGCAGCGACCGAATTACGGCTGCGCAGCAGCCTAATGACAATTGAATGACAACTGAATGACTATTGTATGACGCGCCGCAGACGCTAATTTCGTGAGGGCGCAGCCCGAACAAATGACGCGGCGTTAGCCGCTAATTACGCAGCGTAGCTGCAAATTTCGGGAGCGCAGCGACCGAATTTCGCGAGCGCCAGCGAGCTAATTATCCATACATACAAAAATACGTGCTCATTCCCGAAACCTTCATCATAAAAGAAGTCTGGGGCGGAACAACAAAAGTCTCGCCTTTTTTGTAAGCTTTCCACCCGGTTTCATCCCCAACTTTTACAGATATTTCACCGGAACATACGGTAGTTGTCTCTTTTTCAACAGCTCCGAACTCATATTCACCAGGACTCAGAATACCCACAGAGGCAGCTTCACCATCCTTCTCATAGGTGAGGGACTGTACACGATCACCATGATACTTTCTTAATTTAAACATATTCGTTGGTTTTAGATAATTGAATTACTTCATTCACTATATCTTCAAGCCGGTCAAAGGTCGTTTCATGTATCCTTATACCGGTATTTTCCAGGTACACACGCAGACCAGGATGAACTCCTTTCACCACCAGCCAGTCACATTCCCTGAAACATTCGGAGAACCTCCTGAAAAAGCGGTCTTTTAGTCCTTCGTTTTTCAGGATCTTCCAGAACCGAAAGTAACGGAACAATCTTCCCTTTACCTGTCCGTTTTCGATCAAATAAACCATTACTCCCCGGGCTTCTCCCAGATGGCCGGTAACAGTACTATGATCATTGGTCGGTATGGCTATTCTCATATCTTCTTTTTATCCGGTTTTAAATATAGTGAACATATGTTCAACGTCCAAATTTTCCGGTAAAATTTGTATCATTTAACAGGATCCGGAATAAATATCCCGGCCTTCCTTCCTTTTCTTTAGATTTTCTTTAGATTTTCGTATTAACTTTGGTCGATCATACATGGGTTATGAAGATATTAATTATTGAAGATGAGATTGCCCTACAGGATACCATGGCCGGTTATCTGACAACAGGAGGTAATATCTGCGAAAAAGCAACCACATTTTTTGAGGCCGAAGACAAAATTATTTCACACACCTATGACATCGTTATACTGGACATAATGCTTCCCGGTGGTAACGGACTTGACCTGTTGAAGATCATTAAGAAAAACAGTCCGGAGACAGGCGTTATCATTGTTTCAGCACGAAATACACTGGAAGACAAGCTAAAAGGACTGGATCTCGGATCGGATGATTATATTACAAAACCTTTCCATCTTTCCGAACTCAATGCCCGTATCAATTCCCTGGTAAGACGTAAAATGTTTCATGGAAACAATCAGATTGTTTTTCACGAAATCATTCTTGATCCCAAAGGAAAAGAGGTCACCGTTCATGGACATAAGCTGTCACTCACCCGGAAAGAATATGATCTGCTGCTGTATTTTATTATGAATAAAAACAGAGTTGTCACCAAAGAGTCTATTGCAGAACATCTTTCCGGGGATTTTATTGATATGGCTGATGATTTTGATTTTATTTATACCCATATAAAAAATTTACGAAAAAAGATCCATGATGCAGGTGGGATGGATTATGTTAAAACTGTTTACAGCATAGGATATAAATTTTCAGACCAGTGAGACTTTTACAAAAAACCAACCGTTATTATTTATTTATTTCATTGATCCTTTTTTTACTGATCGGATTAATACTGTATATCCTGTTGTTGCTTATCAACAGAAAAGCAATAGATGAAAAACTGCATGAGACCAGGATCCAGGTAACCGAACATTTGTACAAAAAACAGAGTATCCCGAATTTATATCCGGTAGTACAAGTCACAACTGTATCTGCCGCAGGCCTTCCGGAAAGAAAGGACACCCTGATCTATGATCCGGTTGATAAGGAATATGAAAAATATAAAGTAGAAGTATTTTATGAAAATATCAACGACACCTGGTATAAAATAACGTTGCGAAGGTCGCTGAAAGAAAACCGTGCCCTGATGTTGGCCATTACTTTTTCCATTATTATCATCCTGATCTTCTTATTTATATCGCTCTTTTTACTGAACCGGTACATTTCAAAGAAAATATGGACCTCCTTTTATCATAATCTCAAAATTATCAGGCATTTTTCACTTACACTCGATCCCTCCCCCATCCATTTGCAGAAAAGCAACATTCAGGAATTCAACGAGCTCAATCAGGCTATTGAGAACCTTTCCAGCAAAGTGATCTCTGATTACCGGGTCCTCAGGGAATTTACGGAAAATGCTTCACATGAAACCCAGACCCCTTTGGCTGTGATCATCTCCAAACTGGAAATGATGCTGCAACAGGGGGATCTCACGGATCAGCAGGTAAAAGAAATATATTCTGTCTATCAGGCAGCAAAGCGGCTTTCCGGTTTAAATCAAAACCTTTTGTTATTGTCCAGGATCGAACATGAACTTTTTCCCGACAACGAACCGGTCCGGCTGGATAAAATCATCCTTGACCAATTGAATGATCTGTCAGGTTTGGCCGAAAGCAAGAAACTGACCATTTCCTTCCAACCCCCTGAAACACCATGTATCATAACCGGCAACTCTTATCTGACCGGGATCCTGGTATCCAATCTTTTGAAGAATGCCATGATCCATAATACAGATAATGGCAAGATCCGGATAACATTATCTGAAAAATTTTTACTTATTGAAAATACCGGCAGGTTACCCGATGTTGAACCGGAAAAATTATTTGAGCGCTTTCGCAAGGCAAACTCATCATCCCGTTCAGCAGGCCTCGGTCTGGCCATTGTCAAACAGATCTGTCAAACTTTCCATTGGCAGATATTTTATACATACAGTGACGGGATCCATTCCCTGA
>WFSC01000366.1 GCA_015486185.1 Bacteroidales bacterium
ACACAGATTATCATGGGTTTGTTTATCGCATTGATTTATTGATTATTCGGAATATATCTTATAATGCTCAATGTTAACTTTAATTTAATAAATTTTTAAAACATTTTTAAATAGTATGAGTGATCTATCCCTGTCTAAAGAAGAGAAAGCCGATATGACCCAGTTTTATGAAGAAGAACTGGACAAAACGGTAAAAAGATTAGAACATATTAAAAATATGCTGGAAAAACTGGAACCCGGAGCTATCAGTGTTGATATAAAAGTAAAGGGAGTGCCTGCAACTTTATCGAAAACAAGAGCAACAACAAAAAAAACAGCCGGAGCAGCTTCCAAAAAGTCAAAACGCAAGAAAAAGCCGGGACCGAAAGCTATCTGGGGGAATTATATACTGAAAAGACTTCGCCAGCTTGACAGGCCCGTTACCTACAGTGAACTGATCCAGGATGCACTCTTGTTCTTTAAATTGCCCGTAGCCAAAAAAAATATTGTTCGTCAGGCTGTGATGAACAGTGCCTTCCGGTTAAGGAATAAACAAAATAAAGTAAAAACATTCAGGAAAGAAGGTACCAAGGAAAAATATATCGGACTGAATAAATGGTTTGATAATGAAGGAAATCTTTTACCTGAATATAAAAAGAAAATAGGGTAGGCGATCCGGGGTTTTTTGTTAACTGTGGAAAGTCCGGATTGCTGTTTAGCAATCCCTATAAATATCCGGCGGAAAGCCGGATGTTTTTTTATATAAATACAACATTTATTATAGTTTTGTAAGTGTTACCGACAATAAAAGTTATGAAAAAATGAAAAGGATTTGTGTTTTATTGTTTTTAGGTGGATTTGCTTTATTCAGTTGGACAGTCCGCTCATATGGCCAACCTGCAAAAGGTAATAAAGACCTGATGTTTACTTTTGAGGATACGCCGGCAGGTGAAATACCGCAAGGCTGGAAAATAGAAGCTACCCGTCAGCATGGTCCCCTGGCTACCTGGAAGGTCGTGATTGATAAAACAGCTCCTGTTGGTGAAAAGGTACTGTCACTGACAAAGACAAATCATCATTCCGTAGGAACGTTTAACCTGTGTTGGGATCCTTCCATATCTTTTCAAAACGGAAAGATTGAAGTGATGCTAAAAGCAAATACGGGAAAGACAGACCAGGGAGGCGGTGTCCTCTGGAGAGCAACGGATAAAAATAATTATTACGTGGCCCGCTTCAATCCGCTGGAAAACAATTTCAGGCTTTATGCCGTGAAGAATGGAAACCGGAAAATGCTCGCTTCGGCTAATGTTTCCCTGCCTGCCGGCAAATGGATCAATATGAAGATCGTCCAGCAGAATGACAGGATCACCTGTTATCTGAATGATAAAAAATACCTGGAAGTTACCGATCATACTTTTACGGATCCCGGAGGGGTAGGACTTTGGACCAGGGCCGATGCTACGACCTCTTTTGATAACCTGCATGTGGTCGTGCTCAAGAAGATCCAAAACTTTGAATAGGAAAAAATGGTAAAATTCATCTGGGTTCTGTTATTATCAGGAATGCTGTATGGATGTTCTGGAGAGTTTCTGCAGCCCCGGAATAATTCGGTATATGTTGATCCTTTTGTCGGTACGGCCAGATTCGGAAATACTTTCCCCGGCGTTGTGGTACCTTTTGGTTTTGTGCAACTTTCACCGGATACACCCCGTGGTTCCTTTTCGGGATATTCGTGGGACGATCATGTGATCACCGGATTCAGTCATACACATATGACAGGTGCAGGTGCCGGCGACTGCAAGGATATCCTGCTTATGCCGGGCGTAGATCATATCCGCTTAGTCCCCGGGAAAACAGGGAAAGGAGACGGATATGCCTCCACTTTTAAGAAATCTTCTGAGAAAGCTGCACCCGGCTTTTATGAAGTCACTCTCGATAACGGGCCGGTAAAGGTGGAACTGACCACCACAAAACATGTCGGAATTCACCGCTATACTTTTCCTGCTACCCGGGAAGCCAATATTCTGATGGATCTGAACCACGGGGCCCGGACCATGGAGGCCTCGGTCAGGATTGTCAATAATACGGAGATAGAAGGCTATCGCTTTTCATCCGGATGGGTGAAAAATGAAAAGATCTTTTTTATAGCCCGTTTTTCCAGGCCGTTTGACTATGCTGTGATTGCTTCAGAAAAACACTACCGGAACGGAAGAAATACCGCAAAGGGAAAAGATATACAGACCGTTGTTACTTTTACAACAAAACAGAATGAGCCTGTTGTAGTGAAGGTTGCGCTCTCTGCTGTCAGCATACATGGTGCCAGGGAGAACCTGAAGCGGGAAGCCCCTCACTGGGATTTTGATAAATACAGGAAAGAAGCACTGCAGGTATGGAATGACCAATTGAACCGGATCAGGTTGCAGGGTGCTTCCACAAAACAAAAAAGAATATTCTACACAGCCCTGTACCATACTATGATCGCTCCCTATACCTATATGGATGTTACGCACAGGTACAGGGGAATGGATGACAAGATCCATAAGGCTTGCGGTTTTGATAATTATACCTGTTTTTCGTTGTGGGATACTTACCGGGCCCTTCACCCCTGGTTTACCATTTTCCTTCCGGGGAAAAACACTCAGTTTATACGATCCCTGATCCAAAAGGGAAAGGAGTATGGCAGTTATCCGAAATGGGAACTTTATGGGAATGATACCCGTTGTATGATCGGTTATCCGGCTGTGCCGGTAATTGCAGACGCTCTGGTAAAAGGAGATACGGACTTTGATGTGAAAACCGCTTATGAGTTGGCAATAAAAACCGCCCGGTTGGATTCGGAAGGGCTGAACTATTACAGGCAGTTGGGTTACGTTCCTGCTGATAAGACGGATCAGTCTGTATCCAGAACACTGGAATATGCCTTTGAAGACTGGTGTATTGCTCAGATGGCAAAGAAACT
>WFSC01000367.1 GCA_015486185.1 Bacteroidales bacterium
GTAAAAGATATATTATCTTTCTTCTGAAAAAAATAGATTTTATGGTCAGATGGAGCATGTCAGATCATTTTTTCATGCTCACCGTGTTATTTACATAAAAAAATTTATGTAGGTTTGAGAATGGGAAAAGTTTCATGTTGTACGAATCCAACAGAGAGGAGAATGACAGGGGAAAAGGAACAGCAGAATTAAGATTATAAAAAGATGACCCATAACAACAGATTGGGGGAAGTCGGGGAAAACATTGCCGTGGGCTATCTCCGCGATAAAGGATATGAGATCCTGGAACGGAACTGGAGATACGGGCATAAAGAGATTGATATTATTGCCCGTGACAAAGGAGAACTGGTAATTATAGAAGTAAAGACACGTCAGGGGAAAAGGGATATTCCTCCCGGCGACCTGGTACCTATCTCCAAGCAGCGATTTTTGATAAATGCTGCCGATGCCTATATAAGATGGCATCGTGTCGATTCAGATACACGGTTTGATGTGATTCTGGTATATTTTCCGGGCGACGGAGAACATGTGATAGAACATATAAAAATAGCATTTTATCCTACCATGTAGTCGGAACAGGAATGAACATTGAAGATTTGCGTGATTACTGTTTGGGGAAAAAGGGTGTGACCGAGGAGCTGCCTTTTGATGAGGATACCCTTGTCTTCAAGGTGAAAGGGAAAATGTTCCTTTTGACCGATCTGGAAGATCCCACATCTGTAAACCTGAAATGCGACCCCCTGAAAGCCGTTGAACTCCGGGAGCAGTTCCCGGCAGTAATTCCTGGCTGGCATATGAATAAAAAGCATTGGAACACTGTACTGCTTGACGGATCAATTCCGGATGAGATGATTTTCCGGTGGATAGATGATTCGTATGAGCTGGTAGTAGCTAAACTGACACGTAAAGAGCGGGAAGATCTGAGAAAAAATGAACAGAAAACGTGATAATTTATTATTTTTGAGAAACTAAAAACCTATCCTGATGAGGCGTAAGTAAGTATAGTCTCCAGGGGGGCTTCTTTTGCCGATCGGTTATAAAAAGTACATATATTTGCAAACCAAATTAAAAACAATGAAGAAAAATAAAAGAGCTCAAATGTTAAAAGGACTGATTCTCATAGTCTTTTTCTCCTTTGCCACAGGCAATGGTTTTGGACAGTTTGAAAAACATCCTTATCATTTTCAGGATATTAAAAAGATCAGGACTACTCCGGTAAAGAATCAACAACGGACCGGTACGTGCTGGTGTTTTGCCACTACCTCGTTTGTTGAAACGGAGATCCTGCGTCAGGGAGGTCCGGACCTGGATCTGTCAGAGATGTTCACGGTGCGTCATGCGTATGAACACAAGGCGGTATTGTATGTAAGGTATCACGGACTGGCCAATTTCGGTCCCGGCGGACAAGCCCACGACGTGATCAATATGATCAGACAGTATGGTTTTGTGCCCGAAGACATATATCCGGGGAAAGATTATGGTGACACTATTCATAACCATGGCGAACTGAATACCATACTGAAAGCGTATGTAGATGCTGTAATAAAAAACCGAAACAGAAAACTTACCCCTGTATGGGAAAAGGGTTTTTCTTCGGTACTGGATGTGTATCTCGGGAAAAATCCCGGAACATTTACCTGGGAAGGCAGGGAATATACTCCGGAAACTTTCCGGGATCATTTTCATTTTAATCCGGACGACTATGTGGAACTCACTTCTTATACACATCATCCTTTTTATACACGGTTTGGCCTGGAGGTGCCTGATAACTGGACCCATGATCTGTATTACAATCTTCCGATCGATGAACTAATGGAAGTTATAAATCATGCCCTGGCCAAGGGTTATTCGGTAGCCTGGGACGGGGATGTAAGTGAAAAGGGATTTTCCCATAAAAACGGATTGGCCATACTGCCGGAAGAAGCCTGGAGCGAAATGAAAAAAGCTGAGCTTGACTCGGTTTTCAAACACCCGGTGAAACAGTTGTATGTTACGCAGGCCATGCGCCAGAGAGATTTTAATGATTATGCCACCACCGATGATCACCTGATGCATCTTGTCGGAACCGGTAAGGATGAGAACGGGACCTTGTATTATCTGACCAAGAACTCGTGGGGGCAAAAAAGCAATGATTATGGCGGATATTTATTTATGTCAGAGCCTTATGTGCGGTTGGAAACCCTTGCTATTATGGTGCACAAGGATGCCA
>WFSC01000368.1 GCA_015486185.1 Bacteroidales bacterium
GTCCCGGTGGCATTGGATACGGTGATGGTGACGACCGGACTGTTATTGATCCGGTAATTTCCGTTTATCTGCGCAGAGATTTTTTTATAGTCAATAAATCCGTCATTGCAGCAGCCATTCTGAACGTGGACTACGATGATGCTTTTGTTGCCTATCTGAACGGGGTGGAGATTGCCCGTTCCAATATTGGCACACCCGGCATTCCACCTTCTTTTGTACAGACCAGTAACAGCCTGCACGAAGCAAGGCTGTACAGGGGATTACTTCCCGAGACTTTCCAACTCACTAGCAAAGCATTGGACACCCTATTAAAAGAAGGGAAAAATACATTAGCCATTCAGGTTCATAATCATGATATCAATTCCTCCGATCTCTCTGCTATTGTTTTTTTCAGCGTTGGCATTACAGATACTTCCTTCACTTATGGCCAGCCCCCTTCATGGTTTGCTTCGGTGGAACCATTAACATCTTCCAACCTCCCTCTTATTTTCATTGAAACCTTTGGACAGGTCATTCCCGATGAGCCCAGGATTACCGCCGATATGAAAATCATTAATCACGGTCCTGACCAAAGGAATCACCCGGGAGACCTGCCTAATGACTATAACGGCCGGATCAGCATAGAAATTCATGGCGAATCATCCACTATGTTCCCCAAAAAATCCTACCGGATCGAAACCCAGGACAGCCTGGGGGAAAACAACAATGTTTCATTATTAGGCATGCCTAAAGAGAATGACTGGATCCTATATGCCCCTTATAGTGACAAAAGCCTGATACGAAATGCGCTGGCCTATTTTTTAAGCAACGCTATCGGCAGGTATGCACCGCGTACCCGCTTTTGCGAACTCTTTCTTAACGGACAATATATGGGACTTTATCTGTTGACAGAAAAGATAAAAAGGGATAAGCACCGGGTTAATATTGCCAAATTATCCCCGGAAGAAACATCATGGCCCGGTATTACCGGAGGATATATTGTGAGAGTAGATAAAACCGACCCCGGAGATCCTCCCGGGTGGACCTCCATGCCTACTCCCATGATCCCTGATGAGAATTACATCTTTTTTCAGTATTATTATCCTAAATACGATAAAATGGCTGACGTACAAAGACAATACATCAGAAATTTCATACTTAATTTTGAATCTGCCCTGAACAGTACGTCCTTTACTTCTCCTGCCGAAGGATATGCGAAATACGCAAATACATGTTCTTTCATTGATTATTTGATTCTTAATGAAATAAGCAAAAATGTTGACGCTTATATCTTCAGCACGTATATGTATAAGGATATTGACACTTCCGGCGGAAAGTTAAATATGGGACCCTTATGGGACTTTAACCTTGCTTTTGGGAATGTCAATTATCTTGAGAACTCTCAGATCGCTCCCGGATGGACTTATCAGGATCATTACAGGATGTACTGGTACCGCAGACTGATGCAGGATCCTCAATTTGTAAACCATTTGAAATGCCGCTGGGACACGTTGCGTCAACATCAACTTAGTGATCAAAGCATACAAAATGTTATCGATTCACTGGCAAATACTATTGACGAAGCACAGAAACGCAATTTTGTCAGATGGCCCGTCCTGGGAGAATATGTATGGCCCAACCAGTTTATCGGCAATACCTATCAGGAAGAAGTAAATTTTCTCAAAAACTGGATTTTTAACCGTTTGCACTGGATGGACGATAATATGCCAGGTAATTGTCAGGCCTGGATCCCTGCAAAAAACCGGGAGGTCTTCTTATCCAAAGCAAATATCTATCCCAATCCTTTTACCGGAACGATCCATTTCCAGTTCAACAACATGCCCGACCAGAACTTTACCGTTAAGATATATGACCTTACCGGCCGGCTTCTCTTCACGCTTGACGGGCATGAGAGTCACCGGTTTACTGACGGATACCAAATAGATTGGAACGGTTCGGGACTTACACCCGGAATATATCTTATACATGCTGTAGGGCATGGAAAGATCCTGTACAACGGAAAAATAATAAAGGAACGATAGATAAGATTACTGCGAAAAATAAAAGTTCATTAACTCATATATATCCTGGAGGGAAAGAAAAGTTCTATAGTCAAAATATTTATCTATGGCATCCAATAATTCGTTAAAAGAGATCTCTCCGTCATGATTCACATCAAATTCCCTGAATTTCAAAGGGATCTTTGTTCCTCCGGGAAAATTTATTTTTGATCCGGACGACAAATAATAATCCATATCCGTAAGATTGGCTCCCTTCTCCTTATCGATCAGATTCACCAGCAATGAATCACTTATACGCCGTCCTTCCTTATCGATCAATGCCCCCGGCGGCGTATGAATCTCTTTATCAAGATAATCGGGTATGCCATCCTGGTCACTGTCCAGGGGGCATCCGGTAGAATCGACAGGCACACCCGGCGGGCTTGACGGACATTGATCATTAAAATCCAATACCCAGTCTTTATCAGCATCGCCGGTAAGAACATTATCATCAGGAATTTCAGCATACATTCTTTCAACCTTTCTGAACTCCGGTTCGGAGAACAGATCCAAATGCAGGGTTATAAAAGTAAAGGTAAAATAATCATTTCTACGGTTCACATCAATGCCGGTACTTGACTTGTCCACATTATCGATAAGATCCGTGGATGTTATATGAAGTGATGTCCCTGCCCGCATAGAAACCCGTTTGCTGAGGGCAGCTTCAAAGCCTATTTCCACCGGAACACTAAATCCATATTCAGGATAGTTTCCCCGGCCATAGATATCCATACTACGCAAATCGGTCTCATACATATAATCCTGCGTAGTAATATTGCCCGCATGATCACGGATCGTTCCATCTTCATTATAAATATAATATTGTCCATCAGGACCCTTCAGATCCCCTTTTGAATTGAAAAAGAAAGTTTCGATACCAACAGAGATATAAGGAAAAACATCTGCAGATTTCCGGTATAAATTGGAAAATTTATAAAATACAGATGCGCCAAAAGATGAAATATCCGTATAAAAATTCAGATGGTTGCCATTTGATCCCTGGTTTCCGCTCAGGCTCCCTTTCAGAATATTGAAATCAAGCCTGTAATTATGTTTTTTATCCAGAAAAGACGAAACGGTTATCCGCAGTCCGGGGTTATTGGAAAACAAATGCCAGTATTCATTCTGCACATCTCCAAGAAAGGAAAAAGACCCTATGCCAATACCCACAACAGGTTTATATTCCGGATTCTCCACTTTTACCCTTTCGGTCAACAGGCTGTCATAATAATTTTTTTGGGCAAAGAGAGAACCAGAGACAATGGTAACCAAAACCCATAAGGAAAGATATGACAGCCATTGTTTCATCTGTATAAAATTTTCATACTAAAAGCACCTTATTTGAACCATTTCTGGCCGGTCCGGTCGAGTGCCTCGCGTACCGTAATTCTTTTCCCGTTATCATAAGCTGTTACAAAAGCACCGTCAATATCGGATGTTTCCATAAGATGTTCAACAAATGCCCTGGCGTCCCTGTACAGGGTAAATGAGCCCGTGGCATACTTATATAATCCGTTGTCCGTTTCCCTGTATATTTTTCCCGGAATATGATGTTCTTTCATATATCTTTCAATTTCGACGGGATGTCTCGTAGCCAGTATCTGTACACGGAAATAAATACCCCGGGCTTTTGCTGCAGGATGTCGCACGATTTCGGTCGGCAGGCCCGGCTTATTTTCGGATACGGCAACGGTTTTAGCAGGAACAGCAGTGCCAACAGCCGGAACTGAAGCGGAATTTTCAGCCGGTTTTTCCGCCATCATCTGTGCACCTGATGTTTTGTTCAGTTCAGTAATCAACATACTATAATCCTTTTCAGAAGCATGCAGCGGGATAGGGATCTTCACGGATTTTATCTTTTTTATAGCCGGTTGATTGTTCAACATATAGGAAAATGTGCCGGTAACTGATGGTGGCTCTTTAGCCCTCTTATCAACAGGAACCAACTTGTAACTTATTACAAACAATGAATCGGAGGGCATGTTCATCCATATATATTTGAGATTTCCGCTCCGGTATGAAAAGATAGAACCTTTTCCTTCAATATTTTCAGCTATATAACCTTCAGGAATGTTTTCCTCTACCCGTGCCAGTTTATCCACAAACCCACGTTGTATAAGGATACGTACAATCCAACTTTTCCCATCCCTGGTTTTTTCAGGTACCTCACGATATATTATCAATGAAGAAGAAGAAGGTTTGCCAGTCACTTTCTTACTTGCAGCAGATGTTTGTGATACGGTATCCTTTTTTCGGGCCAGAGGTGAGGGTAGAATGGTCAGGGTTTTTTCCGGCACAGCTATTTCCTCTCTTTCTCCTTCATTGATATAGGAGAACAAGCCTGTAAAATGGAAAACACCCTGGAGACGTATATTGGGGATCATTAAGTAATCGATTGTGATATCTTTCTGGGTGGGCAATTTCAGCCATATAAAGTTAATTTCTCCATTCTTGAAGGTAAAATCCGAGTTAGCTGACTGAACGGGCTTAACCTCAAAACCCGGTGGGATTTTTTGTTTAAACCGTGCAAAATCAGTATGTGCTCCCTTGTGGATTACCACTTTCACAGGTATCTTTTCGCCGGCCACAGCCTTCCCCGGCATCGAAAAGTCAATAGTGATATCCTGTGCCATCAAAGCCAAAGGGGTCAGTACCAATAATCCTGTTATGATCAGAAAAAGACGATATATTTTTTTCTTCATTATAA
>WFSC01000369.1 GCA_015486185.1 Bacteroidales bacterium
ATTCAAAGGGAGGAAAAATCGGTTTGTTTGGAGGTGCTGGCGTAGGGAAAACCGTAATTATCCTGGAGTTGATAAATAACATTGCCAAAGCTTATTCCGGACTTTCCGTATTTGCAGGGGTAGGGGAACGTACCCGTGAAGGCAATGACCTGCTGAGGGAGATGCTGGAAGCCGGGGTAATTGAGTACGGTGAAGCTTTTAAGAAAGATATGGAAGCCGGAGGCTGGGATCTGTCCAAAGTAGATCATAATAAATTAAAAGAATCGAAGCTGGCCCTTGTGTTCGGGCAAATGAACGAACCTCCCGGAGCCCGTGCCCGGGTTGCCCTTTCCGGTTTGTCCATAGCAGAATCTTTCCGCGATGGTGAAGGCAAAGGCAAGGGGAGGGACATCCTGCTTTTTATGGACAATATATTCCGTTTTACGCAAGCCGGATCCGAAGTATCCGCTTTGCTTGGACGCATGCCTTCAGCCGTAGGATACCAACCTACCTTATCTACAGAGATGGGAGAGATGCAGGAAAGGATCGCCTCAACAAAAAATGGCTCCATTACCTCGGTACAGGCTGTTTATGTCCCGGCTGATGACCTTACCGACCCGGCACCTGCTACCACTTTTGCTCACCTGGATGCTACCACTGTTTTAAGCCGTAAGATATCCGAACTGGGAATATATCCTGCCGTTGATCCCCTCGATTCCACCTCAAGGATCCTGACACCTGATGTTATCGCAAAAGATCATTACGATACGGCCCAAAGAGTTAAAGAGATCCTGCAGCGTTACAACGAGTTGAATGATATTATTGCTATCCTCGGTATGGATGAATTATCAGAAGAAGATAAACTTATCGTCCACCGTGCCAGAAGGGTACAACGTTTCCTTTCACAGCCATTCTTTGTTGCCGAACAGTTTACCGGTATGCCCGGGAAATGGGTTTCTATCGAAGACACTATAAAAGGATTCAAGATGATCATGGATGGCGAAGTTGACGAACTCCCTGAATCAGCTTTTCATATGGTTGGAACCATTGAAGAAGCCATTGAAAAAGGACAAAAATTATTGGCCGAATCAAAAGCTTAACCTAAAACCGTACAATTTTGTATCTCGAAATCATAACACCAGAGAAAACGGCCTTTTCCGGAGAAATTCAACTGGTTCAGGTACCAGGGACAAAAGGATCTTTTGAGATCCTGAACAATCATGCTCCTATCATTTCATCCCTCCAGGCAGGGAGAATACGATACATAACCAGTAACGGACAAGAAAAAACAGTTGAAATAAACGGAGGGGTCATTGAAGCAAAAAACAATCATATCACTATTCTCGGAGAATTTGTCTAAGATTTTCCTTGCGCTACTTTTATTATCAGGCGGTGTCTGCCTGCCGTCGCAGGCCCAGGATAAAATTCTTTTTCCCGCCACTGATTCATTACCGGTCACAGCAGACTTTTATCCCGCTGATGCAGCTCAGCCCTATATCCTCCTCTTCCATGAAGAAGGATCCAGCCGGGGAGAATTCAGAGATATTGCTCCACGACTGGTAAAAATCGGCTATAATTGTCTTGCCGTGGATCTGCGGTTGGGAAAGGAAAGCCATTATATACCCAACGAGACTGCCAAAAGGGCGGATTCCCTCCATTTATATCCTAAAAAAACAGATTGTCTTAAGGACATAAAAGGGGCTATATCCTATGCTGCTCAAAAAAGCCATCAACCGGTTATCCTTTTGGGAAGCTCATTCTCGGCGTCTCTCTGCCTGCTGGCTGCCAAAAAAAATCCTGATGTTAAAGCTGTAGCGGCTTTTAGTCCGGGCGAGTTTTTTCAACCGCAACTCTCCGTAAAGGATTCATTGCAGGGATATAACAAACTGACTTTGATCGCCGGGGCCCGTTTTGAATATCCTTATCTTATCGAAATTTCTAAAAACATCCCCGGAGATAAAAAAACCATTTTTGTTCCTACACAGGCCGAAGGAGAGCATGGGGTAAAGGCTCTGCTGAAATCCGATCCGGCCTCCAATGACTATTGGCTTTCCCTTCTGATGTTTTTCAGAAATGTTAAGAAATTATAATCTCTTGCACTTTTAGAATCATATAACTCATCCCCTTATGCTGGATAAAAAGGATTTCAGGAAATTTGCCCATCAGGTGGTTGACTGGATGGCTGATTATTACGAGAAGATTGAACAATATCCTGTAAAATCAGGCGTCAGACCCGGTGAGATCTTTTCCCTTTTCCCCGACACGCCTCCGGAAGAAGGAGAGCCCATGGAAATAATCCTTAATGATTTTGAAGAAAAGATCATCCCCGGGATCACCCATTGGCAAAGTCCGGATTTTTTCGCCTATTTTCCTGCCAACAGCAGCTATCCTTCCGTTTTGGCGGAAATGCTTACAGCCACACTGGGAGCTCAGTGTATGGTATGGGAAACATCGCCCGCTGCTGCCGAGCTGGAAGAAAAAATGATGCACTGGCTCATGTACCTTACCGGCATGCCTTCCGGCTTCGAAGGGGTAATACAGGATACGGCATCCACAGCTACCCTTACCTCCCTGCTTACCGCCCGTGAGCAACATTCCCGTTATACTATCAATGCCAGGGGATTTACAGGCAACGAAAAATTTCGTATTTACGGTTCGGAAGAAACCCATTCATCTATCGAGAAAGCGGTAAAAATCGCCGGGTTCGGAAAAGAGAACCTGGTAATTTGCAGGGTCAGGAACGATTTTAGTATGGACACGGATCATTTAAGAAAGAACATACAGAATGATCTGAGAAAAGGTTATCATCCCCTGGCAATAGTAGCTACACTGGGGACAACAGGGACCACGTCCATTGACCCTCTGAAAGAAATCACTGTCATAGCAAAGGAATTCGGACTCTGGGTTCATGTGGATGCAGCCCTGGCAGGCTCTGCCCTGATCCTTCCCGAATATCGTTATATGATCGAAGGGATCGAAGATGTGGATACTTTTGTTTTCAATGCACACAAATGGCTGTTCACCAACTTTGATTGTTCTGCCTACTTTGTCAAAGATAAGGAGGCTCTGATCCGTACTTTTGAGATCCTTCCCGAGTACCTGAAGACACAAACTCATGGCAAAGTAAATGATTACAGGGATTGGGGAATTCAACTCGGGCGCCGTTTCCGTGCCCTGAAACTATGGTTTGTAATACGCAATTTTGGCGTTCATAAGATGCAGGAAATTATCCGCGACCATATCAGGCTGGCCCAGATGATTAAACAAAAAGTGGAAGATCATCCGGCTTTTGAATTGTTGGCCCCTGTGCCTCTTAATACGGTCTGTTTCAGATATCACCCGGCAAATGTGAAACAGGATTCCCTGGATAGTATAAATCAACAATTACTGGAAACACTGAATCAAACCGGAAAAGTTTATTTTACACATACCCGTTTAAGGGGGAAGTTCACTCTCCGGTTCATGATAGGCCAGACCTATACCCGGCAGGAGCATGTGGAAAAAGCATGGGAACTCATTACCCGGACAGCAGGCAAATTAACCTGATAATTTACCGGAGGATCCCCGACGCTCCCCCCAATAATAAGGGTCGTTGCTGACGGTTGATCCGCAAACCGTACACATTAATACTGAAATTAAATCCGGTGTTTACCCTGCCTTGTCCGGGATTATATGCAGCCCAAAAACCCAGACTTAAAGGAAATTCTATACGGAAAACATTGAAATCAAGGGTAAACTCTCCTCCATACCCCTGAAAATCCATACTTTCGCTATGATCATGGGACTGATAATTATAACTATGTCTGCCTTTTGCCTTTTCATAAAACAGATCCCCTGACAATCGCGGGATATAAAGTAGCTGACCCAGCGAAAAATCGGGATACGCCACGGGAAAAACATAATGAGCCGCCAGGGTGGTTAAATCCTCAGATAACCAATATTTATATCCCCTTGGATAAGATAATTGATTCAGATAAAAAAATCTTGCCGGATCTTGTTTTTCATAGCCTGCCTGTAGCGTCAGGACATGATGTCTCATAACGCCGGGCAGATAAAGCTTCCCGGTAAGTGAAGTTCGGCTGCCATAATCTTCCTTATCCCAGGGAGCATGGAGATAACTCATGTCAATTGTAAAACCCAAATCAGGAATGATATCCCGGTGTCCCATTTTTAACAGATTATAGTAATATAACCTGTAAGACATAAAGATCCTGCCGGTATTATACGCTTTTAATTGATCAGACCAAACATAACTGTTACTATATTGTAGATCAACAGAAGGGCTCATGCCCCTGTCATAGCGGTTGGTGGTAAGGTTCAGGGGGACATAAACCTGCATGGTAAAATTATTCCTGGGGTGCAAATGTTCAGGCAACGGAAAGGAGGTTGAGTCTTGGTATATAAGCGGGGTCCCGCCATATTCTTCCATCAGCTTAAAGACCGGATACAAACCGCTAAAGGTTACTGCAGATATAAGTTGATGTTCATGATTCCGGTATGCGTATCCAAGAGATCCTTCCAATGTACTAAGGTAATTTTGAGAATACAGAACAAAACCCGGATAAACAGGAATCTGTTCCAACCCGATATGATCATAATCAAAATAAAAAGGAAGCCAACTATGGAGCTTGAGCAAATGGGTAAATTTTGAATAGGATGATACCGGAAACACCGAGTCGGGGATATCTGTAGTATGAATCATTCCTTTCTCCTGTTTCACAAGCGAATCTCCCAAATGCAGGGACATGTCCCTTATTTTGTCAAAAGGGATCCATCCGGCCGGATCCACAGGTATCTCAGCCAGATTATAGCCGTTTGAAGTATAATCATCATATACTATTTTCTTACCATCCGGAGACGCCGACACGTCCGAAGCACCAAAACGGGAACGGGTAACCTGTCTGATGTGGTGATCTACCGTGTCTAAGGCATAAATATTATCAATGCCGGAGTAGGTGGCATGAAAAAAGAGGTACCGGCCTGCTGCACTGACCGACTGAATATCATCAAAGGCAGGTTTTACCATAACACGCCATGTACCTGTTCGCAAGTCAAGTTCCCTGATACTTTTACCCCGGGAGGTCAGTACAATTACCAAGACAGTATGTTCATCCTTCCAAACCGGTTTAAAAAAAGTGACATGGCCGGGCAGAGAAAATGATCGCTCCACCTCGCCGTTAAATGTATTAAGAATATCTAAAAAACTCTTGTTTCCGGGTTCTATTCGTACCGCAACAATTTTTTCCCCGTCGCGGGATATGTCCGGAGCAAAATAACGGCTACGTTTTGTAAACCGGTATTCTTTCTCCTCCTGCAGATCATATATTTTTATGTCCGAAAAGCTACGGTTATACCACCTTGCATCATAGATGGTCTCGGCCCAGACGATCTTTCCCGCACCTGCGGACAATCGTACCGGTTCATAGTAACCGGGAATATAAACCACCTTTTCATTGCCTTTTTCGTCAAGCAATACAAACTGATTGATCTGATCAATCCCTGATTTTTCGGCCAGTATTAATGTGTCATTAACATACCTGGGAAAACGGTAACTGGTATAGGCTTTTTTAAAACCTGCATTGATCTTCTTAAAAGGGGTGGTAATATTTTCCTGATCTTTTTTTACCCATTCACTGTGCAAATAATAAAAAGCAGAATCATATAGTTTTCTTTTTGTTATCCCCGCCTGTTTTCTGAAAGAAAAATTGATGGGATTAATGGTATAGGGCCTTTTTGCCACCTGTGACAAGGCACTGTCCCAAAATACTGATCCATACCTGTTTCTGGAATAAGCAACCACCTGGAAACCATACTCATATTTTCCGGGCACATAATCCTTATACGAATCCATAAGGGATTTATCATACTTCCAGACTTTTCCCTTCTCTACGCTTAAAGCCCGCAGACCCATTTCGAATGAGGGTAATCTGCCGCGGCCGCTATGTGATAAAACCGTTTCCGAGGTTACCGCATCTCCCTCCATATACCACGGTGGGAGCATGATTACTATTCCTCCCGCAGCAAGATCACCAACAATGTAACCCAGGGCACGGGTAAAGCCTTCATTTAGTTTTTCCATCTGCACAACGTGCCGCAACTCGTGGAAAGCAAGTTGTTCAAGGGGATCGTCAGGATAAGAAACAGGGTCCGGTACAGGGTACAACTCAACCCTCCGTGGTGCCCAGACTACCATACCATTCGAAACCGTACTCTGGTTATGCACGATCACAGTAATTTTACGCGGTTTACTATGCAAACTGTAGTCTTCATAAGAGTAAGTATAATCAAACAAATTAGCCAGGCGTTGTGCTTCGCGGGAAAAATCCTGCGGATACAGGATACGGTAATGCTTTGTATCTATCTGTTTCCATTTCAACCGGGCCGGATCCTGCCCGTTATCATAAAATTGCGTAAATGCATTGATTGATAATTGAATAAAAAACGCCAATGATATAAAAATCCGGAAAGAGAAACTAATTATTCTGCTCATCAGTACCTTTTTACAATAAGATTAATAGAACAAAATTATCCTTTTATATAACTTTTCCCTCCAAACATTAAAAAAAGCATTATTTTCGCCTTTAAATTATAATATTTTACCGGCCTAAATAGTTTTTGTGTAATTAAATTTAATGACCACGAATCGAACCTGAAAATTTTTGACGTATGAAAAACTTTAAACGTGTAAACAACATCACAGGCTGGATTGTTTTTTTTATAGCAGCATACGTTTATCTTTCCACTATAGAATCAACTGCCAGTCTTTGGGATTGCGGGGAATTTATAGCCTCTGCCTTTAAGCTGGAAGTAGGGCATCCTCCGGGAGCTCCTTTTTTTCTGATCCTGGCACGTTTCTTTACTCTTTTTGCCGGTCACCATCATGAACTGGCAGCCCGTATGGTGAACTCTATGTCTGCCCTGGCCAGTGCCTTCACCATCCTGTTCCTTTTCTGGAC
>WFSC01000370.1 GCA_015486185.1 Bacteroidales bacterium
CTGCTCCTGCCGATACCAATGGATTATTTTCCTTATCAGGTTGCCGGAAAATATCTTTAATCATTTTCCCCAGGTTAGCCCCCATTTGTATCGTAGGTCCTTCCCGGCCAAGTAATAAACCACTGCCCAATGAAAACAAGGAAGCAATAAATTTCACAGGCAAAACCCGCTTCCAACGCAAGGGTCTTATCTCATCCAAAGCACCTTCAATCTCCTGCACCCCACTACCTGAAGTTTCAGGAGCAAATCTTTTAACCAAATATAAAGAAACTCCTATTCCAACAACACCAAGCAACAGAGGTAATATCCAACTTTCATACCCTCCTTTTCCTGCACCTTCGTATATTTTATCCCGGAAAACATCAATATGGGCAAGAATTAAGCGAAAAAACGAACCCGCTGTTCCCGCAATGAGTCCTATTAATAAAGCTAAAAAAATAATATTGAAATTGCTCTTATCCGTTCTGTAGAATCTTTGCTCAGATCTGAGCATCTTTTTTCTTTCAGAATCAGATATATTTATAATTGGACGTGTATGATCAGACATTCAGTCTTGTATTATATTTTTTAGCTCAATAAAGCACGTAATGATCTATAAATTACTACAAATATCATAAATTATTGCGAATTTCAATTTACAAAAAACTTTCTGTTGATATTTGTCTCGTGTACTTTATCTATTTTTAGGCTCGTATCAATTTTGCTCGTATCTTTGTAAAATATTATCTAAGATATATGCCAGCTACCACACCACTTATACTGGTCACCAATGACGACGGGGCTGAAGCCAAGGGGCTGAAGGCCCTGATCGAGGTTGTCCGGCCGCTGGGAATAGTCTATGCCGTAGTCCCGGAAACCAGTCAATCAGGCATGTCACATGCCATTTCGGTAAAAAAGCCATTACATGTAAGGTATAGAAAAGAGGTTTCGAATGACCGGTATCATTGTTACACTGTCACCGGCACGCCGGTGGACTGTGTCAAGCTGGCCCTGAACAAATTGTTGCCCCGTAAGCCCGATCTTGTTGTATCCGGTATCAACCATGGTTCAAATGCTTCCGTAAATCTTCTTTATTCAGGCACCATGGGTGCTGCCATAGAAGGAGCAGTTAACCGCATACGTTCCATTGGTCTTTCACTGCTGGATTATGACCCGGATGCCGATTTTACGGCTGCCGCCCTGATCAGTAAAAAACTTGTCAGTCAGGTGCTGGCCAACGGTTATCATGCTGATCTGTGCCTGAATGTCAATATACCGGCTATAGATAAGAATGAGATCAAAGGGGTAAGGGTCTGCAGGCAAACAAGGGGATATTGGGTAGAAGAGTTTGAAGAGTCGGTGGATGAGCAGGGAGACAGGATCTTTATGCTTACAGGCAGCTATACCAACCTGGAACCGGGTCGTCCCGAGACAGACGAATGGGCCCTGGAAAGTGGTTATGCCGCTGTCGTTCCTGTCGAGGTGGATCATACACGTTATGAAGATGTGGATAAACTGAAAGACCTGAATTTTGATCTTAATACATAATTCTGAAAATTACCTGACCTAAAATACATATTATGAAAGAAAAAGGATTTAAGAACAGCAAGGCCGACAAGCCGCTTACCGGATGGATCCCAGGGTTGCTGGCACCTCCCCTTACTTTTGTTATTATCTGGATACTGTTAGCCTCCAATCAGCCATTGGGTCCATTCATCACAAAGACCATTGCTGCCAATGTATTGTCCAAATTTCTCAGTATAGCTACCCTGCCCAATCTGCTTATTTTTTTCATCTTTATCTGGCTGAAAATGGACCGGGCAGCCAAAGGTACCCTTTATGCCACATTTGTCGTGGCATTGCTGGTCATTGCCCTGAAGTTCACATTATAAATTAATCAGCTTATGAAGTATTTTCTGATAGCCGGTGAGGCTTCGGGTGATGTCCATGGTGCCAATCTTATGCTGTCTTTAAAAAAACGGGATCCTCATGCCCGTTTTCTTTTTTTCGGGGGAGATGAGATGCAGAATGTGGCAGAAGGATTGCTCAAACACTACCGCGAAATGGCTTATATGGGCTATTTTGAAGTGATCATGCACCTGCGCAGGATCTCTAAAAATATGCAGGTCTGTAAAAAAGCCATCACAGGTTTTCAGCCCGATGCAGTTATCCTCATCGATTACCCCGGCTTTAATCTTCACATGGCAGAGTTTGCAAAAAAATCAGGGATCCCCGTCTTTTACTATATCTCTCCAAAGTTATGGGCATGGAAACAATACCGGGTAAAAAAGATCAAAGCTTTTGTCGATCGTATGTTCATTATCCTGCCTTTTGAGAAGGAATTTTATAAAAAATTTGATGTAGATGTCGAATATCTGGGAAATCCTGTGTTAGATGAAGTGGTAAAAAAGAAAAAAAATGTTATGCCCCGGGATAAGTTCCTGGAGAAATACGATCTGGGTGATAAACCACTGATAGCATTGTTACCCGGCAGCCGGAAGCAGGAGCTGGAACAACATCTGCCTGTCATGATAAAGATCGCTTCAGATTATCCTGACCATCAGTTTGTTATTGCCGGTGCTCCGGCATTCGGTCAGGCAGATTATACTCCATACATTCATGATACCCTCATAAAGGTGGTTTTCAATGCCACCTTTGATCTTCTCCATGCTGCACAGGCTGCCATCGTCACATCCGGTACGGCCACCCTGGAAACAGCGTTGATGAACGTACCTCAGGTTGTGATCTACAGAATGGGCAAACTATCCTATGAAATTGGAAAACATTTTGTTAAAGTACCTTATATCTCACTGGTCAATCTTATCCTTGACAAGATGGCTGTGACCGAACTGATCCAGTATGATGTCAATCATGACCGGATAAAAGAAGAACTGGATAAAATAGTACATGAAACGTCACAATTGAAACAATTGCTTGAGGATTATCGTAAATTAAAAGAGATCCTCGGCAAACCCGGTGTATCTGACCGGGTGGCTGCAAGGATGATTGATTTACTAAAACCCTCACAGGATTGATCGTCTTATGTTCAACACGCTGGGTGTACTTTTAATAACTATGATGGCTTTCCCTTTTCCGGGAAGGCATGAAAAAGTCATACGGGTCGGATTATATTATAACACACCTGTAGAGCAAGTGGTTTTCTCCGCTTACAGGGGAGATTATGATATCATTGGAAACGGGAAATGGCTGGGTCAACTGAAAGAGGGAGAATTGCTGTATGTTTCTTATCTTGACACTGTCATCTCGATCATGCAGGAGGGAAAAAGCTGGCAACTGCTCGATTCAATCAAACTGATCACCAACAGGGAAAGTCACCGGTTTCAAATACGGCCGGTTGACAGTACCCTGGATGTTCGCATATATCCGGGCAATTGTGTTTTTGCCCCCGGCACAGGCGGCCTTTTGATGGTCAACGAAGTGC
>WFSC01000371.1 GCA_015486185.1 Bacteroidales bacterium
GATATGGCATACCCAGGGCAGCGGCAAATCACTCACCATGGTGATTCTCTCCAAATCCATTGCCCTCGAAAAAAGTATCAAAGACCCGAGGGTGGTGGTAGTGACCGACCGCATCAGGCTGGACAAACAGATTTATAAAACTTTCCAGAACTGTGGTAAAAATGTTAAGAAAGCAAAATCGGGAAACGATCTGATAGCACTGCTTAAAGATAAAGGCAACGAAAACATTACTGTTATTCTGGATAAATTCCAGACCGCCCTGAAACGGAATGACTTTACAGATCCTTCTGTCAATAGCTTTGTTCTGGTGGATGAAAGTCATCGCAGCCAGTACGGGTCGGCCCATGCACGCATGAAACGCATGTTGCCGAATGCCGTTTATATCGGTTTCACAGGAACCCCTTTGCTTAAAACCGAGAAAAATACAGCACGGAAATTCGGTGGTTTCATCCATAAATACACCATCGACCAGGCAGTGAAAGACAAAGCCGTATTGCCCTTGTTATATGAGGGCAGGTCGGCCAAACTGAGCGTAAACAAACAACAGATTGATAAGGGTTTTGAACGTCTGTCAGCTCCTTTGTCGGAAGCAGCGCAAAGAGACCTTAAGAAGAAGTTTGCGACCATTTCCAGGATCTATGAATCGGAACAGGTCATTGAGGAGATTGCCTTTGATATTTCGGAACATTTTTGTAAAAACTGGCAACATACGGGTTTTAAGGCTCAACTGGCTGTGCCGAGGATCAATACCGCTATACGTTATCAGAAATATTTTGAGAATCAGGCCGATCCTTCTTTGAGAGTGAATACCAGCGTTGTGTTTACACCGCCTGACAGCAGGAGCAGTTACGATGATGTGTGGAGAGATGCCGGCAGCGAAGCAATAAACTACTGGAACAGGTTAATGGAAAAATACCGGGGACAGGAGGAATATGAAAACTATGTTATTGAAAGATTTAAAGAAAAGAGCGATGAGGTTGAAATAATTATTGTGGTCAGCAAACTGTTGACCGGCTTTGATGCTCCGCGAAATACGGTGTTGTATCTGGCGAAACCCCTGGTTGAACACAATCTTTTACAGGCCATTGCCCGCGTGAACCGTTTGTTTGAGGGAAAAGAGTTCGGATATATTATTGACTATGTAGGCATATTGGGGAAACTGGATGAAGCTTTGACACACTACAGCGCCCTGGAAGGATTTGAAGAAGAAGACCTGCAGGGTGCCGTGCTGGATATAAAAGCCGAGATAAGAAAAGTCCCTGCAAAACTGGATGAACTATGGGATATATTCAAAAGCGTTGACAGAAAGGATCTCGAAGCACTGGAGCGTCATCTGGGACCCAAAGATATCAGGGATTCTTTTTATGAAAAACTATCGGCTTATGCACGTATATTGCAAATCGCCTTCTCTTCGGACGAATTCTACAGGGAATATTCCAACCGTCAGATAGAAGCATTCAGGGATGAACTAAAATTCTTTCAGAAGATGCGCTTATCCGTTCAGCAACGTTATGCCGAGGTGATCAGCTATAAAGAATATGAACCCCGTGTCAGGAAACTGCTGGATACGCATGTGGGGGCGGATTATGTTGAACAGGTAACAGAACAGGTGAACATCTTTGATGAAAAAATGGTGCAGGAGACCCTGGTCGCCTATGGTAAAACACTGGCATCCAAAGCCGATATGATTGCCCACCGGATGAAAAAGGTCATCTCGGAGCGGATGGAAAAGGATGAAGCTTATTACAGGAAGTTTTCGGAACTTATTGAAGAGACCATTCATTTATTCAGGGAAGGCAGAATTGATGAAAAAGAGTACCTGGCCCGGATACTTAAAACCCGTAAAGACTTTCAATCGGGTTATATGGAAGGCATCCCGGAGATCATCCGGGATAAAGAGACGGCACGCGCTTTCTTTGGGGCATTGTCCGAAGTGCTGAGCGACACACATGGATCTGAAATAACAGAAAAGGTCAGGGATGAGATTGCCGGGGCAGGCATTGAGATTGCCGGAATCGTTGAGAAACTGACCATACGTGACTGGAAACGTAATCCGGATATTCAGAAAAAAATGGAAAATGAAATAGAAGATTACCTGATCGAACACCGGAAAATATTTGGGTTTGAGTTAACTTTCGATGTAATTGACGAGATTCTGAACCGGTGCCTGAAAGTGGCTAAAAACAATTATTGATGCGGCATACGGTAAATTACGGCACACAAAAACTGGATGTAGTCATTACCCGTTCCCAACGTAAAACATTGCAGATTGAAGTACATCCGGATCTGTCTGTACGGGTTATTGCCCCGGAAGATGCTGCTATAGAGGATATTGAACAAAAAATAATAAAAAAAGGACGGTGGATCATCAAGCAGCAGATTTACTTTGAACAATTCCTGCCCCGGACACCAAAACGCGAATATGTATCGGGAGAAACGCATCTCTATCTGGGGCGGCGTTATCTGCTGAAGATCAGAATGGCTTCTACAAACAGCGTTACACTGAAAGGAGGGGAGTTGTGGGTTTTTGTCAGGGACATTAATAATAAACAGTCTGTTATACATACACTTACGGCATGGTATTACCGGCATGCCAATGATCATTTTAAGGCAGCCATTCAAAAATACATGGATAGTTTCAAAAAGTACCATCTGGAGACGCCTCCCTGGGAAATAAAAAGAATGACAAAACGGTGGGGGAGCTGTACACCGAAGGGAAAGATATTGTTGAATCCAGAAC
>WFSC01000372.1 GCA_015486185.1 Bacteroidales bacterium
ACATCAACAGCCGGCAGGGTACACTGAAAAAACCGGTTGGCAGAACGCATGATCTCGTTGGCAATATAAGCATTTCCTCTTTGGTTCAGATGCAGTCCGTCAAGTGAAAAAATACTGTTCAGCCCCAGCCTGCCATTCAACGGAACGCCATTAATGTACTGAACATCAAAACTGGCGGGCCTTCCCCATCCGTTCAGTTTTCCGGTTTCTGCAATGGCATGGATACTCTGCGATATATCCATCACCTGCAATCTGTCAGGGTATTCACCGGCTTTCCGGAGGATGATCTCATTAAATGCCTGCACCCTTGATCTGATAGCCTTAATGACAAGCTCTTTCAAATAATATTTCTCAGGCAACGGGATCAACGAACCCAAACCATATTCCAGTAACTTACGCGGCAGCCCCATAAGGACCATTTCATTGGGGTTTAATTGCCTTATTTTTTCCAGCGGCCGGCCATCCGGATAACAAGCATCGGGCAGGCTTGTATCGCTTACCACAACGGGTTGGGGATAGGGAGTTGCTCCATTGTCATTAAAACTTATATAAGGCCTTTTGGGATTTGAAAGGTTCTGGTTATTCAAAGATACAGCCTCATTAAACTGGCTATAGGTAGCAACAGCAAGTGGAAGTTTCGGCCCGGGCAGTTTAATAAAGTTATAAGGATAATAGTAAAAATAAGGAAAATCATCAAATGCCGGCAAGGTAAGGATAATCCCTTTGCTCCCGGGTTTTTTTAACAATGTTGACACAATTAAGTCCAGTTTTTCTTCGAATAAACCGGGAGGGGTAAGATCCTGCTGTTTTATGTTCGATAAATCCACGGGCAGACTGTCTCCGCTGCCTCCGCTGGTAGCATATCCGAGGATATCAGACATGCCCATCCAAAGAACAAAGAAAGTAGCCCCGGACCGGTCAACCTGTGACAACAAGGTAGATGCCGAAGGGTTACTGGCAATCCGGTGATAGTACTTGTTGAGATCAAGACCAGGATCATCTATCTCATAGATCTTCATAAAAGGAATAACAAAATCATCCAAAGAGTCCTTATCACCCGTATAAGGCTTTACCGGATCACCGGGTGTAGTGACGATATCCGGTTCCCTGGCCTGATCATCCGGATAGACCAATATATATTTTCCGTAAAGATGTCCCTGGTCGGATGCATATTCATTATATCCGTTCAGGGCGTTGATATCAGCCTGATGAAAAGACTGCAGGCCTGCCTTTTCAAAGTTTTTTGCCATAATAGCCGCAATGGAATTCTGTTGTCCGGCATCATACAATGCACCATCCATAAAGCCCGAGAGATAATCATCCCCAACACTAATAAAAGTTGTCAAATCAATATTACCGGCACGATAGTCAACGGCAGGGGCAGGAAATTCATATTTACAGGCAGAAAAGCCGGCAGATAAGATCAGAACAAAAAATCCAATGAGCCAGTTCATCCTTATCCGGCAATATGCCATGTATAAATATTTTTTCAGTCTGATATGCATCATTCAGTAAAATCTAAAACAGTCCTCTTAAAAGATCATCGATCCGGTATGATATATAGTAGAAAACACCAACTTGTGTTCCCCCGAAAGTATTGGCATAGGGAATATTAAAAAAGTTATTGATCCCGGCCTTAACAGTTGAACGGGGCTTGTGGAAATGGTAGGATACCTGTACATCAAAAGTATTTATCGGCTCCACCCATCCATCACCAAAAGAGCTCTGCCAGAAAAAGCGGCTTTGATATCTCCAGTTTACTTTGAACCCGACATTTTTAAATCCCGGATTGTTTTCCATCCGGTCCAGCTTACGGTTAGCCAGTGAAATATTCACCTTAAAAGGTGGCGTATTATAACCCGGAACAACCGGATCGAGAACATTCGTCTGAATATCCGACCAGGTAAAATTTCCGGATAGGATAGATCCCAGCGGGGTCAACCATTTCCAACCTACCGAAACGCCCTGGATAGACACTTTTTCCTTTGAATTGGAGTACAGGTAATACACATCTCTCATATTGGTTGAATTAATCTGTGTAGAGGCGGTATATAGATCAACCTGCGGACTGGTACGGGGTTTAACCATTCTTATCAGGCCGATAAAATTCCGGTAGTCACTATGATAATATACGGCATCCAGAAAAATAAGGTGAAAAAGATCGGTTTTATAACCCACTTCAAATGTGGTTACTTCTTCCGGAACAATGTTTTTCAGATCGCTGTCGGGGACAATCCCTTTCTTCAGGATCCCCAGATTTTTCATCCGGGCCTGTTCCTGGTTATAGGGAGCATCCTTTTGGTTAATATCCTGATATACCGAATCGTTAAATACCTCGACATGCTGCAGATAGATACTGTTATTCCCTATTTGATAAGGATCATATATTCCGTTAAGTCCACCCAATAAACGGGCAGTTCCCAGATCCTGGTTAGTAAATTGCTCCCTGGCCCCCGGATTTCTGTAACCTTTTAACAAAGAAGCCCTGAAATAATGTCTTTTATTGACCACATACAGGGCGGAGACACGCGGAGAGAAATGACCTCTGAAATTTTCGCTTTTATCATATCGTACCGCTGCATCAAGATTAAGTTTTTTGTCAAAAAGCTTCTTGTTCGCTGTCAGAAAAGCACCGTATTCAAAATAGGAAATATTGTTTCCCGTAGTATCCGGGAAGATGGTCCCTTTTGAATTCAGGTCATAATAACGATAATTGCCCCCGACTTCAAAATTCACCACGGGAATAATATTTTTCAGGTCATAGGAAGCTTCTGTCTGGTATAAAGCCGAGTTATTGATCATACCGGCACCTTCCCTGAAATTGTTAATAGAAATAAACTTCTGTTTTAGCTGCTCAAACTCCTCTGTACCGGGTCTGGGCATACCCAGGTCGGCATAGGCACGTGCAGCCCTGTGATCTGCAGGCCGGATCCCCAGATATAACAACCGGGCCGTATAGGCATTTTCATAATCCCTGAACCATTTGTCGTCACTTTTCCATGCCCTGAGTATATGATAAGCCAGAAAACGGGAATCATAGGTCTCACCGGTTTGTTGTTGTGTGGTATAGGTCCTGACCATGAATCTTTTCCCTGTGACTTCGGCCTTGGCCTGATATATCTTGAAATTTGTAAGCGAGATTCTGTTATCTCCTGTATAGGCAGTAGTGGTGTTGGTCAGTTTTCCAAAAATATGTGCCGTAATATCCGGCGTGATCTTATAATATAATCCGGCTCCCAATTTTATATTCTTCACTCTGTTATTAATCAGGTATCTGTCCCGGTATCCTGACCTGGCAACAACAATATCTTCTCCGTTTTTACCGAGAGGCATCATTCTGACGATCTCATCGCCATATTTATTCAATGCATCATGTCCGGGGTCATATTCCCAATGCACACTCCCCGGACGTATATTGGTAGTATCATTGGCATACCAATCTTTGCCGACCATAAAAGCTCCGGTAAGCTTGAAGGCAAATCGTTTTTTCACGACCTGGGCTATACGGAACCCGGCATCTATCATCGGCTTTCCGGAAAACTCAAAAGGGTGGTCACTTCCGGCTTTTACATCACTAACCCCGGGCTTAATAAAAAAACCCAATCCCGGATATTTGAACGGGTTTTTGCTTGTCATCAGTAATATCCCGTTTAGGGCATTCCCCCCGTATTTTGCATTGGCCGGCCCCGGCATAAACTCCATTTTATCCACATCCAGTTCATTCAGCCCCGCAATATTCCCTATGGCAAAATTCATTCCCGGGGCCTGATTATCCATGCCATCTACTACCTGTACAAAACGGGTATTTTCCGTAGAATTAAATCCGCGGGCATTTACCGTCACAAATTGCATACTCTGGGTGGCAATATCCACGCCCTTAAGGTTAGCAAGTGCATCGTAAAAATTAGCCGATGGCGTTTCCTTAATGGATAAAGCATCCACAACTTCCATTGAAACAGGCTCTTTTATGGTTTTTTGCTCTACCTCAACAATCGGAGCCGTCACCACAACCTCCTTCGTTTGATAGCTTTTACTGGCAAGATAAATACGGATACCGGACTTTGGATTTACATCAACTTTATATTCATGGGTTTTATAGCCAATCATGGAAAAGCTAAGAGTGTAAGGAATAGTATAGGAAAATTTCAGATAAAAATATCCCCTGACATCAGTGCCTCCGCCAATATGTGTCCCCTTGACAATTACATTGACCCCGGCCAGCGGTTTTTTTGTCGCCAGATCCAGCACCCTTCCGGAAACCTCTATTTTCTGTTGTCCTGCTGCATAAGAGGAAAACAACAGGAGTAAGAATCCGGTAAAAAAAATATATATTTGAAATTTCCTCATAAATGTTCAAAAAATAATGTCATGACATCAGCTATCATGACATATACAAAAGAACGTATAAAAGTAAAAATATTTTATGGTATCCAATAGATTTACCGGTATATTTATGCATAATCTTTATGAATTTTTTGTAAGGATTAAAAAACAACGTTTTTCTCATTGCCATGAAAGGAATATAAAACCCCGGTAACATGAAGAAAGAAAAACCGATTCTGATAACAACGGATGACCTGTCTCATACCCTGTTTGTTCCTTCGCTGGATGAACAATACCATTCCCGCTATGGAGCGATAGCAGAATCACGTCACATATTTATCGACAATGGATATAAACAAACAAATAAGGATCCCCTGTATATCTTTGAGGTGGGATTTGGAACGGGGCTGAATGCCTTGCTTACCTGGCTGGCCTCCCGGTCAGATCGCCGGATCATTTACTATTCCACTATTGAACGTTATCCATTAAACCAGGAAATTTATACCCGTCTTAATTATCCGGATCTACTAAAGATCGATCCGGGAAACCTCATAAAATTACACCAATTACCCTGGGACCGAGAGGTTCAGGTTTCCGAAAAGTTTTATCTGAAAAAGATCTATTCGGATTTTCTGCAATATTCCTTTTCCGGCTTTTTCGATCTGATCTATTTTGATGCATTCGGCCCCGATAAGCAACCGGAAATGTGGGATGAAAAAATAATAAAAAAAATCTATGCCGCTCTGAATCCCGAAGGAATATTTGTTACCTACTCTGCCAAGGGCTCCCTGCGAAGATCATTGGGAAAAACGGGTTTTCTGGTTGAAAGGCTGCCTGGTCCTCCCGGAAAACGGGAAATGATCCGTGCCATAAAACCCCTTTGAGTAAACAGGCATTACTGATTTTTAATTCATTTTGCAGACAAATTTTACCAGAATTCTATTAATTTCGCAGAAAATATTTTTAGAAATGAGCAAGAAGAGCTTTCTACTTTTTCCGGTTATTTTTTTAATTATTGTTGTTTCTTATTCGTGCAAAAACGAGATTAAAGAAAACCGTTTAACCACCCGGCTGGACACCATCAGTTATTGTACAGGGGTTATGTTGGGATCGAACCTGAGGAAAGACGGCTTCGATACCATCAAGTCGCGGTTACTGAGCAAGGGCCTCCTGGACTATGTTGATCATAAACAACTTATAATTGACGAGAAAACATCGAAGAAAATTTTGTATGATTACAGAGGGGAAATGCTTAAAAAGAGATTGCTTGCAAAATTCAAAGACAATAAAATTGCAGGAGAAAGGTTTTTGGAAGAAAATAAAAAACAAAAAGGTGTTATTACTTTACCTTCCGGTCTGCAATACAAGATACTGAAAGCCGGAAATGGGCCCAGGCCCGGGCCCCGGGATCTGGTTCTTGTTCATTACCAGGGAAAACTAATTGACGGAACTGTTTTTGAAAAACACATGACCGGAGAACCGGTTCCTTTTTTTGTCAACCGGGTTATCAAAGGATGGAAGGAAGCACTTCAGCTTATGCCACAGGGAAGCAGGTGGAGGCTTTATATCCCTTATCAATTGGGGTATGGAACCGAATATAATCCGAACAGTATTATTACTCCTTACTCCACACTTATCTTCGACATTGAACTTTTGAAAGTAAAACATTATCAATAATTAACATAAAACAATCACTATGTCTTTTGAAATTACAGGCAAACTCATTGAAAAATATGACATCAAACAGGTAAGTGACAAGTTCAGAAAAAGAGAATTTGTTCTTGAAAAAAAGGCAGAAGCCAGCGGACTTGATTTCAGTGATTATATCAAATTCCAGCTCACCCAGGACCGTTGTGATCTTATTGATCCCTATAATATCAACGATGAGCTCAAGGTTTATTTCAACATACGGGGTAATAAATGGGAAAAAGACGGGACAACCAGTTACTTTACCAATCTGGATGTATGGAAAATAGAAGCCACCGCAACTGCTGATGAAATTCCGCCGGCCCCCGACCTTAACGACATGCCTCCTCCGCCTCCTGACGAACCCGGGATCGACGATCTGCCCTTCTGACAGGTTTGATTATATCTGTCTGTTTGTTAAAGATAGATAAAATCAGGATCATTCTGGATATGTTTTACCAACCGGCGCATGCATGTAAATTTTTTTTTATAGACCAGGCTCCTGGAGGTAAGTTCCATTTCCTGAACAATATCATCGGCTCTCATGCCACTTCGGTATAAATTCAGCAATTGCTGACACAAAGGACATAATGAAGTAATATGCCTGAGAAACAAAATGTATTTCAGCTCCCGGCGGTCCGAAAACACAGGAAAATCACTCTCTTCATAGTGCAGGATATTTTCCGTTGCATAATCAGGGATACGGACCATCAGACTACTTTTCCTGTATTGTTTATACCACAAATGTTTACAAATGCCAAACAAATATTCCGGTACATTTTTTTCAGGCACCAGAGAAGTATCCAGAACCTTTTCATATAATTCCAGCAAACCATCCTGAAAAACATCCATCACATCCCACACCGTTCCGTTCCTGTTAAGGATGAACATTTCCAGATAGCCGTACACCCGCATATAAAGCCACCGGATCACCTCGTTATCCCTGTTCAATATGCCGGTAATAATTAAGTCTCTGTGGTAGTAATTCTGTCGGGACATCATCTTTCCTTTAAATATTTATCATTCAGATACCTGAAAGGATCAATGATCCTGCGTAGCAGTGATCTCTTCTCCGTCAGGATTTCCCCGGTACCTTCCATTTCCTGCTTAAATGGCAACTTTTTCCCATACATTGTCACCATTCCTTCGGGCAGGTCTATATCAATATAATAGCTATTTTTTTCAGGTACCTGTGATATGGAAGACACAACGCCTCTGATCATGCCATATTCCAGATACGGATAATTTTTCAACCGTATGTTTACAGGCAAACCGGCTTTCACCTGTCCTGACCGGGTCATCGGGATCCTCATACGTCCTATCCATTTACCGGGCACGTCCGGTACGACGGTCATCACGTTCTTTCCGGCAGAAACATATTGATGCGGAGCCCAGTACCCGGTAAAAGAGACCTTCCCCGAAACCGGAGCAAAAAGAAGATATTTCTTTTCCCATTCGTCAATACTTCCATATAATCTTTTTAATGCTTTCTGAACAGCCAGATAATGCACATTTTTCTGATTTTGATACTCTGCCTCCGTATGAAGGATCTCCTGATCGAGTCCTGATATTTGTATAGCTGCTTCGGACAATTGTATTCTTGCCTGCTCAAACACCTGCTTTTTCCCCAACCACTCAGCCGTTGACAGTTCAAAATCAGCTTCCGGCAAAACCTTTTTTACATACAAAACCGAATCTCTTTGATATTTCTTTTTCTCAAGTTTCAGTTCTTCTTCTGCCAGATTACGTTTTCTGTATAACCGGTTATAATATACCCTGTAATTCTTCAGATTTTTTTTCAATTCAATCAATCTCTTCGGATAATAGTCCAGCCTGATAAAGTGGCGATATTCCCTGCAGGCCTGAAGGAAATCAGCATAGTAAGATTGTACCGGACCAAGGTGATTAAAATCGGGCAGGGAAAAATCCGATCCTTCCCTGATAACCGGGCCGGGAAGACTGTCCAGAAAATTTTTAAGCTTCAGCACTTCATGGTAATCGGCAGGATTTTCAATAACAGCGAGCAGGTCTCCTTTATTTACATGCTGTGTATCATGGACAGCCAGTGCATCAATCTTCCCCTCCGCTCTTGCATTTATTGTCAAAGGCGGATATCTCGTAGTTATCACAACAGGTGCAATCACCTTATTGGGATAAGTGAAGAAGGCACTCCCCACAAAAAACAGAACAATGATCCCAAAAATAACCGAGACGCCATACCGTACCAGCCATCCCGGTGGCTGACCGATGATATCTTCGATCTCTTCACTGACCAGCTCATTACCGGCCAATTTATATTTTTTATCTTCAGGCATATTCTTTCAGCAACAACGTTTACAACCCCAGTTCCAATTGATTTTTTACCAGATTGTAATAATACTTTTTCATGGCGATCAATTCGTTATGTGTTCCCTTTTCTACGATCCTGCCGTTATCCAGGACAATAATCTGGCCTGCATTTTTTACCGTGCTGAGGCGATGGGCCACCACCACAACAGTACGACCCTTAAAGAACAGGTCCAGGTTGTTCATGATCACTTTTTCATTATTGGCATCAAGTGCATTGGTTGCCTCATCAAAGAACAGAAATTCCGGTTCTTTATATACAGCCCGGGCAATAAGCACCCTTTGTGTCTGACCGGCACTCAGTCCGTGTCCCGAAACGCCTATCTTCGTATTCAGCCCGAGAGGCAGGGTACCGATCAGGTCCGTAAGGTTTGCCACTTCAATAGCCCGGTATAATCGTTCCATATCGATATCTTCCTCTCCCGGGGCAATGTTCCGTGCGATGGTGTCGGCAAAAATATAACCGTCCTGCATCACAACGCCGCATACCGACCTCCAAAAACGGGAATGAAAAGCATGCAACGGCATATTACCTACCCTGATCTCGCCTTTTACCGGTTGGTAAAATCCGAGCATCAATTTAATCAGGGTGGTTTTTCCGCTACCGCTCACCCCTACAATAGCTGTCACCTCCGATTCCGGGATTTTAAGTGAAACATCTTCAAGCACAAAAGGGGAATGCGGGCCTTCATACTGGAAAAACAGGTTATCTATGCTAATGGTGTGGTTGGCAGGCAATTTATGCAACTTTTGTTCTTCCTCATTTTCCTCATCTTCCATATACTGTATCTCGCCAAGACGTTCCAGGCTGATCCTGGCATCCTGCGTTCGCTGGAAAAATCCTATCATCTGGTCAAGCGGACCATTTAACTGCCCAATAATATACTGCACTGCCAGCATCATCCCGAGTGTCATTTCACCCCTGATCACAGCCGTAGCTGCAACGACGGTTATAAGGATATTCTTTAGCTCATTGATAAAGGTAGCCCCTGCCCGCTGATACTGGCTCAATGACAATGATCTGACATTAATCCTGAAAAGACCTGCCTGCACATGCTCCCATTCCCAGCGTTTTTGTTTCTCAATATTGTTCAGCTTCACTTCCTGCATGCCGGAAAATAACTGGATCAATACACTTTGATTTTCTGAATTTTTTCTAAACTTCCGGTTATCCAGTTCACGCCTTTGTTTCATAAATATTTCTACCCATAGCACATATAGCAGGCTGCCTATAAAAAACAACCAAAAAATGGTCATGTTATAGATTAGCAGAATAATACCGAATATGATAAAATTGAGGATGGAAAACAGAATATTCAGGGAAGAAACAGTCAGAAAATACTCGATACGTTTATGGTCATTAATGCGCTGCATCAAATCACCAATCACTTTTGAGTCAAAGAAAGCGATCGGAAGCCGCATCAGTTTCATCAGAAAATCAGCGATCAGGGAGATATTCATACGCGTACCCAAATGCAGCAGGATCCAGCCACGGATAAAATCAACCACCATACGTCCCAGAAAAAGAAATAATTCGGCCAGCAATACAAGATAAATAAATCCGATATCCTGATTGTTGATACCAAAATCCACAATTTGTTGGGTCAACAGGGGGAAGATAAGTTGTATGAGACTTCCGGCCAGTAAGGCCAATATCACCTGTGCTACCAGTTGCTTATAGGGACGAAGGTAGGAGAGAAGAAAAGATAACTTGTGTTTTTCCCTTTTTTCTCCCTCATAGGTATAAAAATCAGGAGTTGTCTCCAGCAACAGGGCAATTCCTTTCTCTTCACCGTCCTGCCGGTCACTTATCCATCCTTTCCGGAATTCTTCATGGGTATATTTTCTTAATCCGAAAGCAGGATCAGACACAAAGACAAACTTTTTTGAGATCTTATAAACAACAATGAAATGACGCTGCTTCCAATGCACGATACAGGGTAAAGGCGCCTCTGTCATCAATTTTTGAAAAGTGATCTTTACCCCCAGCGATTTCAGACCTATGGATTCGGCCGCATCGCTAAGGCCCAGCATAGACACCCCTTCCCTCCCAATATAGCTTCTTTCGCGAAGAGTCTGGAGGCGATAGGTACGGCCATAGTGTTTTGCTATCATAAGCAGGGAGGCAGGACCACAATCCTTGATATCCAATTGTTTGAAGAAGGGAAAGCCTGCCATTAGCCTGTATTATGATTCAACGTAATACAAAGATTATAATTTTTACGGGAAGTTAATAAAATATTTACGGAAGTAGTACGGGAGAAACTCATTGCCAGTGCCTGACTATAGATAATGCAATTCCCTGTCTTTTAGCCAGAATCCTATCGTTCTCCGGACAATATGCGGATTTTTTAAGACCTCTGATTCCCGGAAACGCAAAACCACAATTCCCATTTGTTCCATTTCCGCCTGACATTCCGGATCCACAGCAGAAGTGTCGGTATAAAAATCCTCGTCACGATCCACAACAATGGCAAAGCGGTATATTTCACAATAGAAATCTATAGTTACCGGACCAAATTGTTTGTTCCTTTCAAATTTATAGTCATTAAGAGCTTCAGACTTCAGCAACAATTCTACCTGATGCTTTACGTATTCTCCATTATATTGTATCCCAACGTCACTCTGTCCTTTTGGCTGTTGTTCCAAACCCTGTTTATTCATAGTATTAAAGTATTTTACTGTATTATCAACAAATATTCATGATTAATCATTCATGTATTTTTTGTTATTGTGTTCTTCTCGGCCTGAAAGTTCGTCAATCGTCTGTATGTGGTAATGTAGAGGCAATATGAAACTAACGACATTTCCCTTCCCTCCCGGTTTTGGCGTTATGTCAATTTCCCCTTTCATAAACCTTACAAGATCCCTAACAAGAGAAAGGTTTATATCCGTATCTTTTTGGGTCATTCCCGAGAGATTTTTCTCATCAAATATCTTCCTGATATATTCCGTGCGGTATTGATCTGCCGAATCAGACACATAAAAACGTATATGCCCTTTATCTGCAAGTTCATAGCCAAACTCAATATTTCCCTCCCGGGTCCCCTGTAAAGCATTCGCAAGCAGGATGGAGAGCATTTTCTTCAACTTTCTTCTGTCAAAACTTGCTATTATTTCTCCGACACCATCTTTTTTACTTAGCAGGAGGGTTACATTACGTTTTTCCTGGAACTGTTTCTCCAGCAAAAAAGCTTCATACAACCCGACAAACAAATGATCCAGGGATTGGTCCTTTTCTTCAATCAACTCAAGTTGACCTACCGTCAGCATAGCGTAATCAAGCAGATTCTCTATACGGAACAACAAAGACTCTGTACTGCTGTTCAGATACTTCACATACAATTTACGTTTGTATCCCTCGATCTGATCATTTCCCAGCAGATTGGCAAACCCCAGTACCGAATTCAACGGAGTCCGTATCTCATGATTAACCTTTGAAACAAAAATATGGTTGAACTTTTTGTTCATATCCTTTTCTCTTTTGAGATCTTCCTCCAGCACTTTTATCCTGTCTATCAATGCCGCCCTGTCAAGTTGTTCCACTTTTTTCACCATAAACCGCCTTCTTTATTTTCACAATATTTATCTAACCTGATCTTCCGCATGCATTATTTAACTTTTATCATGTCCGGATTCAAGCATCTTCAGTATCTTTCCTGCCTTTGTACTGTAATATCCCTGTTGTGCAATAATTTTTCTGTATAGTGCAACCGCTTTATCATTCTGATTGGTCATCAGAAAACAAAAGCCCAGATACCATTGCGCCTGTTGGAGATACAGATTATCCCTGTTTTTTATGATCTTATTAAATGAGCTGTCGGCTTTGTTGTAATGGTGTACTTCAAAGTTGGAAAGCCCGTTCATCAGATTGGCATCCATCCTTGTCGTATCTTCCTTCAGCACCTGTTCAAACAAACTGATGGCTTCATCATATTTTTTATTATTGTATTGTTCCACCGCTTTTCTGAAGGTAGCATCCAGTGTCCCTTCCGGGCTACGGTAATTGACCGGCACATGATAAGGACGGTAGTACTTTGCCACAATGGCCCGGTTGACAGGTAGCTTATTGACCCTTTCCCGTATTACATATCCCGAACCCAGCAGGATCAGGACAGTAGCAGCTATTCCTGTAACACGATAAACCGGACGACGCCAAAGGCTTCTTTTCCGGTTCCCGGAGTATGTATCATAAACGTCTTCGAGTACTCCGGCAAACTCCTGGGCTTCCTGGTCCAGCAGCACATCGCTGAGTTCTTTTTGTAACTCCAGCAATTCTGCCAACTCAGGATCCTCTTTCAGTTGCCGCTCGAAAACATTCTTTTCTTCGGCGGACATATCCCCGTGCAGGTATCTGTCCACCCGGTTCAATTTTTGTTCTTCATGTGTTTTCATATGTTACATGTTTTAGGTTTTCTCACGCATATTATAAATATTTCATTAAACATCAAACCCTCTCCCTTTATCCGCAATCCGACCTCTACCGGAAAATACGTCCGTTTTACAGATACAGACACCTATCTCCCTGCCTCATGCAGATAACTCAACCGTATTCTACCCTAATCGCAAGTATGGTAAAATACAGCTTTTAACAACAGATCCCAATGCCTGATGCAAAATATACTTTTTATCGCCGTAGGAGAGGAACCCCTCTCCTACAGCGATTCTACAATATTTTTATGTCTTATCTTTTACCGGCATATACCTGCCGGGCTGACTTCCGGTTAGTTTCCTCCTCCACCCGGTGGCGGCGGCGGATATTCAGGCCAGGTCGGTTCCGGTTGATTCTCATCTCCTCCACCTTCCGATGGCGGATCTTCGCCTCCGCGAACATAAAACAACATCGTCTCGTCGAGACGGTCTTCCAAAAAATTTTCCATTTTTTCCTTTTTCATTTTATTGCATTTTAGAGTTAAACTTTCATTTTTTCTTCCAGATTATTTTCCGGCTTTCGCCCCTAGTCGCTTTACCCC
>WFSC01000373.1 GCA_015486185.1 Bacteroidales bacterium
CGGATCAGATAGAGAAATCCATGATGCAGGGAATTGCTTTATTTGACGGCTATTACTATAACTGGATTATTGAGAACAATCTTATTGTAACTGACAGTTGGCACGGTATATCACTGTTGGGCACAGATAACTCTAAAATTGCCAATAATACCATCCTTACCAATCCCATTTACAATCCCCTGGTTCTGAACGGCACTCCTGTCAAGGAGATGACCCCCTGGATATGGGTGGGGCCCCTGAAAGATGACCGGGGCGGCGGTCCCAGCAACAACAATATTATCCGGAACAATCTGATCATTCAGAGCAATGCCGGGTTCAATGGCAACCAAAGCATTTACGACCAGGGAGAAAATACCCTGATCCAGCATAACCAGGAAATTCCTGCCGGCCAGGAAAACAACTGGTTTACTGATCCGGAAAATTTCGATTATCATCTGAAAAATAGTTCTCCGGCCGTTAACTATGGCATCAATATCGATCTCCCTGAAACAGATCTGGATCAGGATGCCCGCCTGGTAGGGCCTTCAGTCGATGCCGGAGCCTACGAATGTCAGACCAATACAGCAGGTGAAAACGCCCCTGTACTGGATCCTGTAGTCAATGACAGTATCATGGAAGGCGACACACTGATCCTGACCTTTGCAGCCACAGATGCCGATCATGATTCCCTCTCATTTACCCTCTCCCCTGCCGTTCCATTCGTCAGTTTCACAGATAACAGGAACGGTACGGCTACCCTCAATGTTACTCCCGTCACCGGAAATTACGGGAGCTATCAGTTCAATATAGTTGTCACAGACGGAACTTATACCAATACACGTTCTTTTATCATTTATATTACCAAAAACCCGGATCTGGTCCGTACTGATCTTTTCAGGGAAAACTTTAACCTGTATCCTAATCCGGTGCATAACGGGTCCGTTTTCCTGCAGGTAACAAACACATCATTCCGTACCGGGGAGTTACTGGTCACGGATATAACTGGTAAAACCGTTTACAGCCGGGAGCTGTCCGGCCTGACAGCAAATAACAGAATAAGAATCGAAGCACCGTGGACACGGAAAAATGGTTTGTATATCCTGAAGATCGTCTCAGACACAGGGAAAGTCGTAACAACCAAAGTATTGGTTACGTGTAATAAATAATAGCAGCAGGAAATAAATACTATTTCAGGATAATACGAACTGATGTCTTCGTTTTTCCCTGCCTCACAGCCAACAGATAAGCTCCCTTCAGAAAACCCGACATATCTATCTGAACAGGATTAAAACTCTTCTTTTCAGACAAGTCTTTCATAAAATATTGCCGGCCGGAACTATCACACAGTCTGATCTGTACAGGTCCGGACGACCTGACCGGATGCACGATGACATTCAACATATGAGTTACAGGATTGGGATAACAATGAATAGCAACATTCCCTTTATTCGTAGCCGGCAATATTCCCGTCGATAAACGAAAGATGTCGAAATCCACTTCCGTCAGACTGTTCCAATCATTCTGACTATTCCCGAATCCGACGATACGAACATACCGTGTAGTTACTGTATCCGGCAAAGTAAATGTCTGAAACCCTGTTGTGGTACCCGAACCGGTACCATACAGAACAATATGGTACTGGGTACCGTCTTCCGAAACCTGAACCTGAAAATATGCCTGCCGTTGATCACCCAGGTAAAAAGCGATCCTCACCGCTGTCAGATCGACCATTTCGCCAAGATCATATGTAATGTATTGTCCGTTTCCCTCGGCCGACCAACGGGTAGCCGTATCATTATCCAATGTATTTTCAGGGATATTGGGATCCTGCCAGGAGCTTGCAGAGACCTTAATATTTTTCAAAAGCGGATCCCTTACTTGTAAATGAACATTTTTTCCCGTTCTGTTCTCCTTTTTATCCGTAGCTATGATAGTAAAGGAATAATGACCCGTATCATTCGCCGTAGTATATATTCCCAACAGGGCAGAATCCTTTCCCGTAGATCTAAAGGTCACAAACTCCGGTTGTCCGCTGATACTCAGAGCGACGGAGTCTCCTTTATCCAGATCCAAGGCTGTCACCACTACCATTGTCGTATCTCCGCCATAAAGAGTACCGGGTAAATTCATCATGACCTCCGGCGGATTATTAGTATTTACCCTCTGTCTGAAGCGCTTAACTGCCTCAAGAAAATAATAGTCGGCCCAGTTTTCCGGTACATCCACTTCCCGGTTGGCAGGTTTATTGCCGGTAGAATGTTTAAGAATAAAATAATGATTGGTTCCGGGATCAGCCATGTAAACATTTGATGAAAGAGATCGCAGGATCCGGGCAGCCGCCCGGATATAATAAGCTGAATCCTGCAGTGAATAACCGGAAAGCTCAATCAGGGCGGAAGCAGTGATGGCAGCAGCCGAAGCATCCCTCGGTTCATCCGGTATATTGGTAGCAAGATAATCCCAGTAAGGAATCATGTCAGCAGGCATGCCCGGCCAGGAAAGAATAAAATGAGCTATGTGTTCGGCGAAATGCAAATAGGAAGTATCTCCTGTTTCACGGTAACACATAACAAACCCATATAAACCCCATGCCTGCCCTCTAGCCCAGTCAGAGCTGTCAGAAGCACCTTGGGCTGTGGTCTTACTGATCACATTACCTGTCTCAGGATCATAATCCACAACATGCCACGAACTGTAATCAACCCGGTAATGATTTTTCATGGTGGTATTGGCATGACTTACCGCTATGTTATAAAAGGAAGAATCACCTGTTTCACGGGTGGCCCGGAAAAGCAATTCCAGGTTCATCATATTATCAATAATGACCGGAAATGACCAGTTCCCGAAATCCCATGACCGGATACACCCTACAACAGGATTAAAACGAGTAGCAAGTGAACGGGCTGCATCCAGCATAACCGTACGGTAAGCGGTGTCATGCATCAGCCGGTAACCGTTCCCAAAACTGCAATTGAACATAAAACCCAGATCATGCGTACCTGTATTGTATCGCTGGGAAGATATGGAAGCCGTCCATTTTACGGCTGCTTTAAAAAATTCAGGATCGCCGGTCTGTTCATACAAATACCAGAGACTTCCGGGAAAGAAACCACTGGTCCAGTCACCGGCCGTCACCAGTTTAATACTCCCGTCTGCATCGACAGTACGTGGATAATGCAGCGAATCGGGAAGGATTTCTGCCATACTGCGATACTGCTCCAATGAAACTTTAATTATATAATTTGCATTGATACTATCGGTAACCGATTGGGCCTTTATATTATGTAATGCCGGCAGGAACGTAAATATAAATATGTAAAATATTTTCCTTCTCATTCTCCGTGATCTTCAATTTAACATTTCAACTACTTTATAATCCTCAATACAAACCCATCATCTGATCTTCCAGCTGAGGTCACATGCACTTAATTCTATATAATAATACAAAATATATCATTGTTAAATCCATTCAAAATTAACAAAATCATTTAGATAATATCCTGATCTTATGATCATTATTGTTTGTATAATTTTTTTGGCTTATATCTGATCAGATTCTGTAAGACATAGTAAGGTCCCATTAAAGGTCTTACATCATTATATGGCGGATAAATAAATTGCAGCGACACTCGTTTTAAGTTTTTTCATGTTAAACGTCCTTTTCCAAAAAATATATATTAAATCAAAAAGCTGAAAATAAAGGCTCCTTATTTAGAAGGCCTCTAAATTTTACTTTATTAAATATTTTTTTATGCGCCAATTTTAGCAAAATATTCTTACTTAAAACATTGTTCTTTTATTTATATATACACAACTCCCATAAAAACAAACAATCTATAATTATACGCCATAAATAAAACTTATTGCATTGATTATCTGATATTTACGAATGTTTTTAAAAATTATTATTTATCTTTGTAAATGATCAAAAACTATGTTTAACCAAAAAAGACCGATTATGAAAAAAAATTTACTTTTCCGTATTTGTTTTATTTTCCTGTTGTTTTTTGCAACCTACCAGACACAGGCTCAAACCAGGCAGATCCTTCTCCGGACCAATGCTGATGTTACACTTTGCCGGGCAAAACCTGATCTGAATCTTGGGTATGATTACAGCAACGAGATGTGTAACTGGGACTCCATTAACATATATGGCGGGAATGACTCTCCGGAAGAATCCTGGGTGCGGTGGGATCTTGGAAATATCGAAAGTCAGTTGCTGCCCGGAGAAGAAATTCTTTATGTGGAAGCCATATTCAGGGTATCCTGGAACAGTGGCGATACAGCCAATGCACAAGGTTATAGGGTACTTCATCTGTGGAGCTCGGCTTTTGACAGTTGGAATGAAGGCAACGGCGTTCCCGGCGGCGCACAGGATAATCTGAACGGACTAACCTGGAACAAAGCAAAATCATTTGCCCATGACTTTGAAGATCCGGCTTATCTTGACACTTTGTTTGTTAAAAAATATGCCGGTGTGGTTCCGCAAAAGGAATATGTTAATGTAACAAAGGCCGTCATGTCAGAACTGAGCGATACAGGGAACAAGATCCTTACCTTACGGGTCGTACCTTATGATTATGATTATGAAAACATCGTCCGGAAAAAATGGCTGGGTTTTATTTCCCTTAATTCTCCCGCCTCTTCCTGGAATCTGGAGGTAGATGATGACGGTTATCCGGTGGAAGCACCTCATTTGCGCTTTTACGTCGGTGTTCCCATGCACCGGTTCAGCGACTGGGAGAAAATGGGAGATACGACCTATTATAAATTTAAACCCTTTGCTTTCGGTACCTGGATGGTGGAAGAAGATGAAGGAGATATCCGTCTGCACCTGGCCCAAAAAACGACCGTTGATACCAATAACTGGAATCCGGGCGCTTTGGCAATTTTTACGGATACTACTTTTCAGGATTTCGACCTCCACCTGAAAGCAAAAATGGACTATGTCACTCCATCGGGCATCTTTTTCCCGTTCAATGATTTTATTACCGTTTTCGGATATATTGACAATAACAACTTTTCATATTTTGCTTTTTACGGGGATGACGAAAGCGGGACATTCAGGGTGATCGACGGAAAACGTTACCGGGTCGGAGAAGCCAAACCCATGCCTGCCATGACCGACACTCTTTATCATAACTACAGGATCGTAAGGACCGGTTCCACCGTAACTGCTTACATTGACAGTGTGGAATATTATTCTGTCACCAATGATTCCCTCAACACAGCAGGAAAAGTCGGGGTAGGGTCACACAACGATGAAGTATTTTTCGATGACATCTGGGTAGATGGTTATAGTGTTGTTTCAGCAGTTCATACGCTCAGGGCTCCGGTAGATGCCCAGCTCTTCCCAAATCCTGTCCGGGATCAGTTAAATATCAGATCTGCTGATAATATCGATTACTATAAAATACGGAATGTTATCGGAAAAACGGTTCAGGAAGGTACCATGTATGGCTCGGGAACGACCCGTCTTGATGTTTCAAGCATGCCCGCCGGGATCTATTTCATCACCATACATACCGGAAATAACCAGGTAGTTAAAAAATTCATTAAAAAATAATCACAGGGAACAAACCTGCAGGAGTAATTTATTCCCTGAGAATTCATTCTCCTGCAGGCTTTTTTATTCTTATAAACATTTTTAACAATTAGCAGAAATGATGAAACTGTTGATCAACAGGCTATGGTTACTAACTTTTCTGATTGCACTACCCGTACATGCCCAACAGTTGGAAATTACCGGAAGTGTCACCGACGCTGCCGACGGTTCACCTTTGCCAGGTGTTAATATAATTATCAAAGGCACAACCCGGGGTACTGCCACAGACGCTGACGGTCATTTTAAAATTACGGCATCCAAAGGAAGCACGCTGGAATTTTCCTTTGTCGGATATGAAGTACAGGAAGTTACAGTAAAAGATCAGACTGTCATTAATGTGGCTCTTAAGATGAAAACAGAAAAGATCAATGAGGTGGTAAAGGTAGGTTATGGCACTATGAAAAAAAGTGACATTACAGGCTCCATCACTTCCGTTAATTCGAAAGAACTGACCGAACGCCCTGTCACGAGCATCGACATGGCCCTGCAAAGCCGTGTTGCAGGCATGCAGGTTTCATCAACCAGTGGCATGCCGGGGGCCGGTGCGAGGATCAGGATCAGGGGGCAGGGTTCATTGGCTACATCCAGTGATCCGCTCTGGGTCATTGACGGCTATGTTGGTGCCGATATCAACACCGTCGCACCGGAAGATATCGAAAGTATAGAAGTGCTGAAAGATGCATCTTCCACAGCCATTTACGGAGCCCGTGGTGGAAACGGCGTTATCCTCGTTACAACAAAAAAAGGAAAAGCAGGCCAAAACCATATGTCCTTTTCCTACTATTCCGAATTCAGGAATGTGACAAAAAAACTGGATGTTCTGGATGCTCCCGAATATATGCGGCTCCGTAACAAAGCACTAACCAATGACGGCTTTCCGGATCAGTTCACGGAAGAAGAGATCGATCTGGAAGAACCTGTAGCATCAACAGGATATATTGCCAACACAGACTGGCAGGATGTTGTTTTCCGCGATGCCATGGCGCATTACTTTAACCTTATGTTCTCAGGCGGAAGTCAAAAAACCACCTTTTCCATTGGTGCAAATTTTAAGACAGAGGACGGGATCATCCATTATTCAGATTACAAAAAGGGGTCTCTACTCATGAACTTTAACCATGAGATCAATGACAAAATGAAAACAGGGGTAAGCATCAAAGCTTATACAAACCGGCAGAGAGGATTCTCTGTGCCCACCACTTCAACATGGGCCTACGGAGCCGCCGGAGGGGCGGTCATCTCCCTCCCTATTTATCCTGTGTATGATTCACTGGGTGATTATTACACAACCAACATATGGGACAATCCCCTGCTGGCAGCAGAAGGTGATAAAGATGTGCGTACCAATGCAGACGGTCAGGGAAGTTTTTATTTCAGTTACGAACCATTGCCTGGTCTTACTCTGAAAACCTCACTGGCGGGGGAATTTCGCACCAGTATGCGCACCCGGTTCGTCACTTCCCGCTTAACCGAGGCTACCCTGACACAGAACCTGGCTAAAGGACTGATAGCCCAGGGAAACTTTGCCAAATGGACAGGGAATATGGTGGCAACATACGATAAGACCTTCAGGCAGAACCATCATATCACCGCCATGCTTGGATTTGAACAGGAAGTAATTAACTCCAACTCGCACCAGATCAATGGTACAGACATCAATAAAGAATCCCTGTTATGGTATGATTTCAGTGCCTTTGACCCGGATCTTTACAAACCCTATTCTGACTGGTGGAAATCAGTTTATATCTCCCAGTTTGCCCGTTTAAACTATATTTTTAAAGATAAATATATATTCCAGGCCACCGTCAGAAGGGACGGTTCATCTAAATTCGGACCCAACAATAAGTACGGCATTTTCCCTTCCTTTTCTGCAGCCTGGAAAATGCATCGTGAAAAATTCATTAGTGATCTGGGGCTTTTCAGCAACCTGAAAATGAGGGTCAGTTGGGGACAATCGGGAAACGATCGCATTGCCCTGTATCAATGGCTTCCGGAAATATCCTATAATGTAGCCCATACCCTGGCGGTGTTTGGGGACAATGTGGTTCACGGGGCAGCCATCAGCAGGATACCTAATGAGAATATCGGATGGGAAGTATCTACTATCACTGACTTTGGTATGGATATGTCTTTCCTGGAAAACCGCATATACTTTAATTTTGACCTGTATGACCGGCTGACAAGCAATTTGCTGTGGGCTCAGTTATTACCTCTTTATACCGGTTATGGTGATGGCTGGGAAACATCCGGAGTAAAGATCACTTCCAATCTGGCAAAAATGGATAATAAAGGATTGGAGATCGGTTTCGGTGGAACCCCTGTAAACAAAGGTCCCTGGAAGTGGAATATAGATGTGAACTTCTCAACCAACAAAAACAAGGTTCTGAATCTCGGCGACCAGAAAGAATTTTATGTCGGGTACACGAAAATTGAAGTTGGAAAACCGATCGGGAATCTCTGGGGATTAAAAACAGACGGGCTTTATTCCGTTGACGACTCGATCAACGGTGAGATACCCACAGGATTGCGGCCGGGAGATCAGAAATACGTGGATGAAAATGGTGACGGGGTTATCAACGACCTCGACAGGACCATTATAGGAAATGCCCTGCCGGATTTTGTAATGGGGCTTAACTCCCGTCTTTCCTTCCGCAATTTCGAACTGAGCATGATCGTAAACTGGATCCAGGGAGTAGATATGTATAATGGCACCTATGAATCTCTTGCAAAAGGAGACCTGGGAAGGCAGAACGGAGGAAAATTCCTGTTAAATGCCTGGACCCCTGAAAATCAAAATACGGATGTACCCAGACTGTCCACCAATTATCAGACCAAAACCAGCAATCGTTTTGTCGAAAATGCATCTTTTATCAAATTTTCAAATATACTGCTGGCATACAACGTCCCTCCCAACCTGTTAAAAAAGATAAAGCTAACCAACCTGCGCCTGTACATAAGCGGACAGAATCTTCTCACAATTACTTCCTATTCAGGTTTCGACCCCGAACAACAATCGGGAGGGGACTCAAATCTGAATATTGGTTTCGACAATAAAAATTATCCGTCTTACAGAAGTGTAACCATTGGATTAAATATCGGCTTATAAAACAGATGCGAAAAATGGATAAAGCAAAAATGATAAAGATAAATATGAAGTTAATTTCAACCCTTTTGATCTTTGCCCTGTTCGGATTGTTTTCCTGTGAGTCGCTTGATGAGCCCAAGCCTGGCTTTTTGGATCCTGAAACGTTTCTCGAAAATCAGCAGGATGCTCTTGATCTATTGGCCGGGGCCTATTCAGGACAATATTCAATCATGTCCTATTTGAAATCATGGATCATACTCAATGATATCGGATCTGATGATTGCGGATATATTTATGCTGAATTCCCTGACCGGGTACAATATGACCGTTTCATTTATGATCCCGAATACCGGGACTTCCTGAACATGTGGTGGCATCATTACATTATCATTAACAGAGCCAGTCTGGTCATTGCGAAGGTTTCCGATATGCCTGATTTTGCTTTCGACTCACCATCGATAAAGAAACGGATCATTGCCGAAGCCCGTTTTCTCCGTGCCTATAATTATTTCAACCTGATAAGGGGCTGGGGTGATGTCCCGTTTTTCGGCGACAACTATGTTTCTGATCCGGTAGGTGCCACCGATATGGACAGAACGGATGTAGAGACCATTTATGATTTTATCATCGAAGACCTTACCAAGGCTGAAGAGGATCTCTGGGACCGGGAAAAAGTAGAAAAAGGGAGAGCCACCGGAGGGGCAGCCCAGGCCCTTTTATCCAAGGTGTATCTGACACGTGCCGGATGGAGGCTTGATGCCAACACAGGAGAAATGGTACAGGGGGATCCTTCCAACTGGGCAAAAGCGGCTGCCTGGGCCAAAAAACTGATAGATGAAGGGCACTATGCCCTGATGGACAGTTTCAGACTGGTTTTCCCTGCCAGACCCGAGACGTATAGCTATGAAAACAATCCCGAACAGATCTATTTCGTCAATGCGGTGGAAGCAGGTCCCTGGTTTGAAACAAAAAAATATTATGGTCCCCGACGATTTGACAACCTGGGTGGCTATTCCTCTTACGTTGGAGAGATAGAACTTTACAATTCTTTCGACTCCTCCGACAAAAGGCTCCCCGCCACCTATCTGATGTGGGTATTCGACAGGGATTTCAACAGACGTTTTAACCTCAACGATCCCAAAGACAAGTGGTTTTGGTGGCCGGGACTCAACATTCCGCACATAGGAAAATATCTGCCGGATGAACCCTACTATGTGTATCCCCCCAGGGAAAACTTATCGGGCACCAACTATCCGCTGTTCCGTTATGCTGAAGTACTGCTGATCTATGCGGAAGCTGAAAATGAAGCCAATGGCGGTCCTGACGGGCAGGCTGTTGAAGCTTATAACCAGGTACGCAGAAGGGCCGGCCTCAGCGAATGGCCCAATGTAACTGATCCGGAAGGCAATCTCTATCCCAATACACAGGATGGTTTCCGGCAGGCTGTCCGCCAGGAAAGAAGGTTTGAGCTGGCCTTTGAATCCAAGCGCCTCTTCGACCTCAGAAGATGGGGCATCCTGGAACAACTGATCAAAGACCGCGCTAATCTGCCTGTTCATACCCAGGAAGATGTGATCAGGGCCCAGAATATTACCAAATACCACAACCTGTGGCCTATACCTTATTACGAAATACAAAGGAATCCGAAATTGAAACAGAATCCCGGCTTTTAAAAACTTATCTTATGAAACAAATCAATAAGCTTCTGTTAGCAGGTTTCCTTGTTCTTTGCCCGGGATGGATATTACATGCCCAGATAAGAACCCTGTCTGTACGTGTCGCAGCCGACGTTACTCTGAAACAATCTGATCCGGACAAAAATCTCGGATACCATCCAAACAATGCTGTATGTAACTGCGGACAGGAAACGTGGCTGAAATTTGATGTGGGTGATCTGGAAAATCAATTAATGCCCGGTGAACAGATACTGTATGCCGAGGTCATGATGCGGGTATCCTGGAATGCTACGGGAGGGATCCGTGTCATACATCTCCGTAACGATGACAACTGGAATGAAGGTAACGGCACACAGGATCTGCCTGACAACCTTGACGGCATCACATGGAACAAGGCAATTACCATGACACCCACCATTGATGATCCTGCTTTTCATGACACACTTTACACAAAAGAACATTGTGGCCTGATGCCTGCAAAAGAATATTTCCCGGTGCTGCGTGCGCTGCAGAGTGAACTCAGTGATACCGGCAACAAGATAATGACTCTGAGAATTATTCCCTATGCAGACACTACGGAAGAACAAGCCTGGCTGGGTTTTATCTCCCTCCAGTCACCGGTCTCGGCCTGGAACCTGGAAGTAGATGACGAAGGATACCCGGTGGAAGCCCCTCATCTGTTCGTTTATGCAGGCGTCGCACAACAGAGGTTCAGTGATTATATCCATATGGGTGATACGGCTTTCTACTCCTTCCAACCTTCGTCTTTTGGTACCTGGCTGGTAGAAACAGATGAAGATGATCTGCGGCTTCATCTGGCCCAAAAGACCCGGGTGGATACCAATACCTGGAAACCCGCTGCTTTAGCAATCTTCCGGGACACGGTTTTTGATAATCCTGACATCAATCTGCGAGCCAAAATGAATTACGTCACACCTTCCGGGATATTCTTTCCATACAACGATTTTATCGTGATCTTCGGCTATACTGATGAAAACAATTTTTCTTATTTCGCTTTTTACGGCGATGATGAAAGCGGGACTTTCAGGGTTATCGACGGGAAACGTTACCGTATAGGAGAAGCAGATCCCCAGCCCGCCCTGAGCGACACCCTTTATCATAATTACAGGATCGTCAGGGAGGGATCAACGGTAACCGCTTATATTGACAGTGCAGTGTATTATTCCGTAAGCAATGATTCATTGAATGTTCCGGGCAGGGTCGGAGTTGGATCCCACAACGATCCCGTTTTCTTTGATGATATATATGTTGAAGGATACAGTAGTATCACCGGGGTCAGACCTTTCCGGAAAGGCGCTTCCATTACTGTTTTTCCCACCATCGCTTCTCAGGATGTTACGGTCAGAAGCACAGATCCGGTAAACGGGTATCAACTGTTAACGGTAAGCGGGAAAATGATCCTTGAAAAATCCTTTGCTCCCAAAAACATTTTCAATATTGATCTTTCCATTGTTCCGTCAGGAATGTATCTGATCAGGCTGAGATGTAAGGGGAACAATTTGATAGTTAAAAAATGCATAAAAGAATAAAAATAAATTTTTATCGATTCTAGTACTAACCTAAAAAGTTCAAATTATGAAACACAAACTTTACATTTTCAGAGCATCCGTTGTGTTGCTGATGTTATTCCTCACAGCAGGGATGTTATCTGCACAAACGGTGAATACCCAAATCACTGCGCAAACGGACACTTTCACAGCCACCTTTGATGTGGTTCCCTCAACTGCACCCATGAACGGTGGTGTTGGCTTCTCAAAAGACACGGTCAATGCCTGGAACCAGATGAGCACGATCCTGGGCTTCCGTTCCGGGGGTGTAATAGATGCACGTAATGGCGGCGGATATGAAGCATTGCAGACACTGAAGTATGAAGCGGGAAAAACCTATCATGTTGTCATGACGGTAGATGTCCCCAGCAAACTGTATAGCGTCAAAGTAACCCCTGAGGACGGTTTACCCGTAGTCATAGCCAAAGATTTTGCCTTCAGGGTAGATGTAGATACCCTCAATAACTTTTTCTCCCACAATGACTCCATCATTGCCTGGGGGGGCGTTCACGGTGCCACACTCGATGTTTCAAATTTTCAAATCCTCACCGAGCCGGTGGCCATTGATTACCAACCCACCATCAATGTACCGGTTACACCCCGTGCCGACACTTTCACCGTATCATTCGACATAACACCTTCCGATGCACCTATGAATGCAGGAGTCGGCTTCTCCAAAGGGGCTGTCGCCTCGTGGGGTCAGATGAGTACCATCGTAGGCTTCCGTTCAGGCGGTATCATTGACGTCAGGGACGGTACCGCCTATAAAGCTCTTGAGGTTATGAAATATGAAGCAGGTGTCACTTATCATGTCATTATGACCATTGACGTGGCCCATAACATGTACAGCGTTCAGGTGACCCCGGACGGTGGTTCACCGGTAATACTGGCCAAGGACTTTGCTTTCCGTGTCAGCGTTGATACACTCAATAATTTCTTTACCCATAATGACACGCTGGAAGCCTGGGGAGGCGTTCATGGCGCACAACTGATCTGTGAACATTTCAACATTGCGGATACGGTCATGACCATCGATAACAGTATCACGGTTGGCACTGCTATTAATACACCCATACCGGGCCAGACAGGACGTTTCGTTGCCGAATTTGATGCTGTGGCTTCGGATGATTCCATCAATGGCGGTTTGGCCTTCAGTGAACATCTGGCCGGAGCATGGGGACAGTTAAGCACTATTGTACGCTTCACACCCATGGGCAAGATCGATGTAAGGAACGGAAATATGTATGAATCGCTTTCCGATTATAAATATTACAAGGGACGTACCTATCACTTTAATATGTATGTGGATATTCTGTCACAAACATACAATGTTACAGTGACCGGTGATGATCATGTCACGGTTAAACTGGCTGAAAATTATGCTTTCCGTATCCCCGCCGACACCCTGAACTACCGTGTGGTAATGATCGATACCAACCAGGCATGGGGGGGCAAACCCGGCAGCATGATCGATGTGACCAACTTCATGATCCATGGCACCTATGCCCGCGCCAATATTTATCCGGCAGATACGCCTCCTGTCATTGACGGGGATCTCAGCGACGGTTTCTGGGACAACTACGAAGCGCACAACATCAACGTTAAACAACCCTGGCCCAATGCACCCTGGTATGGTCCTGTTGATTTCTCAGCATACTGGAAGGCTGCATGGGATGCAGATTCCCTGTACCTCATGGTCGATGTTAATGACTCCATCCTGTATAACGGAGGTGCTCCTGCCTGGAACCATGATGCGTTTGATGTTTATTTCGGCATCCTCAACAACCGGAACGGTCTGGGAGGAGGAGATCCCAAAGACAGTTCCAAGTTCATGTTCAATGTTCTGTGGCCTGACGTACCCGGTGGCAACGGTACCTGGAACAAGAGTTACAAATGGGTTGACCGTCAGGACGGAAAAGGTTATGTAGCCGAATTTGCTTTTGCCTGGAATGATCTCAATGCCAATGGTTACAACATTGATTTCACTGCCGGCACACAATTCCTTTTCGATATTCATCTGGTGGATGATGATAATCCTGCATGGGACGATATGAGCATATGGGCATGGAGTTCCCCGGCCAACTGCTGGGCAAACATGGATATGGCCGGTGAGGTAACCCTGGCTAACGCGCTGAATACGACCGATCTGCTTCATGCCATAGACAGCGCTGCCGGCATACTTGATACGGCTACTGTCGGAAATGGCATAGGTGAATATACCCAGGATAAGGTGGATGCTCTCACCGGCGCTCTCGACACTGCCAGCACATTCCATGTGAACATCGCTCCGGCTACCACACAGGATGAGGTGGATCAGGCTACACAGGATCTGCTTGATGCCATTGCCGCGTTCACTCCCAATGTAACCGGTATCAAGGTAGTAAAGACGGCTACTTTCACCGTTTATCCAAATCCTGTCCACGGCACCCTGACCATCTCCGATCTGGAAAATAATGTCATTATGGTTGAGATCGTTAATATGACAGGAGCTACCGTTAAACAGATCATGGTCAAAGGCCGAAATAATGTGACGGTCAATGTGTCGGATCTGACAAATGGAATTTATATTCTGAAAGTTATCTCCGGTAGTCAGATAACCACAAAACTGGTTATTAAAAAGTAACCATTCGTTAATAAATCAATTAGATGTTCAAGACACCGGCAGTTATATTTCTGCCGGTGTCTTTTAACCCATTTATTTTTTTAAAAACCCAAAACAGGTTTGATAATAACACGATTTAATCTCCTAAATTTTTTACATTTACAGACAGGATCCGCCTCAAATGGATTCAGACTTTTGCTGATCTTTCTGGTAACCGGTTTCATGACCGGAAGACTACAGGCACAGGAATCCACTGTCAAGGTCAATCACCAGGGAAAAGATTATACCCGGTTAAAATACGCATGGACAGCACAGTGGATCACTCATCCTGTTGCATCCACTTTGGATTACGGCGTCTTTCTTTTCAGAAGGGATTTTACTCTTCATTCTGTACCGGATTCATTTATCATTTATGTTTCAGCCGATAACCGTTACCGTTTGTTTGTCAATGGCCGGTATGCCTGTTTCGGACCATCACAGGGGGATCTGGCCCATTATCGTTACGAAAAGCTGGATATTGCCCGTTTCCTAACAACAGGCAGAAATGTCATTGCTGCTGAAGTGGTCAATTTCGGAGAATACCGGAGAGCTGCCCAGCAAACTTTCCAAACCGCATTTATCCTGCAGGGAGAAAAGAAAAACCCTGTCAATGTAAATACAGGCACTTTTCAGTGGAAAGTTTTACGTAATAATGCTTACCAATCCATTCCTTTTACCAGCGATTCATTGAAAGCCTATTATGCTGCCGGACCAGGTGACCGGGTAAATGACAAGGACTATCCCCGGGGATGGGAAAAACCCGGTTATGATGACAGTAACTGGATGAGGCCGAAAAAAGCTACGGTAGAATTCGCTGTGGGTCGCGGATTTCTTTATGGCAGCACATGGTTTCTGGTACCACGTATTATCCCTTTCCTGGAACAGACCATACAGCGTTTTCCACGTATCATCAGATCAAACGGAATAAAGGCAGATCCATCCTTCCTCAAAGGAACAGGGACTTTGACCATACCTGCTCATACACAGGTTTCCATTTTACTTGATCAGACTTTTCATACTACCGGATTTCCTGTTTTGCAATACAGCAAAGGGAAGAACAGCCGGATAAAAATAACATATGCTGAAGCACTGTTCAGGATTCATCCTGCAACGGGGCGTATATCGGATGGAAACCTGACATACGTCGATCTGAAAGGCAACCGCAATATTTTCAAGGATAAGGAGATCAGAGGGATCTATGACATAATCCTTCCTGCCGGCGACGACAACCGTCTTTTCAGGCCTTTGGGTCGCAGAACCTACCGTTTTGTACAACTGGATATAGAAACAAAAGACGAGCCACTGATCCTGAATGATTACCATAGTGTCTATACTGTTTATCCTTTCAGGGAAAATGCCGGATTCGAGAGTCCCGACACCATGCTCACCCGTATCTGGAAGGTTGCCTGGCGGACATTGCGCAACTCCGCTGCCGAAACGTTCCTTGATCCTTATTACGAACAGTTGCAATACATCGGCGACACACGTATCGAAGCATTGGTCTCTCTCTTTGTATCGGGAGATGACCGCCTCATGCGCAAGTCCCTTGTTCAGTTTAACAACTCCCGTATCCCCGACGGATTAACACAAAGCCGTTATCCATCCTATATAACACAAATTATTCCTCCTTATTCATTGATCTGGATTGATATGATCCATGATTATTATATCTACCGGAATGATCCCGGATTTATAAGACAATTTTTACCGGGTATGCGTGATGTGCTTGAATGGTTTGCCTCAAGAATCGACTCAAGCGATTTGCCTGCCGGTCTGGAATGGTGGAATTTTACCGATTGGGCGAAAGGGTTCCCCAATGGTATTCCTCCCGGCGCCGATGACGGATACTCGGCCAATGTGTCCCTCCAGTTTGTACTGGCATTGCAAAATGCAGCAGTGATTTTCCATGATCTCGGATGGGATTATGAAAGTAAAAAATACCGGGAAATGTCCCGATCCGTTATCCATGCTGTCAACCGGCTTTGTTACGACCCGGAAAAAGGGATGTATGCTGAAACGCCCAAAAAAAAGATCTTTTCTCAGCATACCAATATTTTTGCTATCCTGACAGATGCGCTGCCCCGGGAACGGCAACCTGCTTTGATGGAACATATCCTGACTGACCGGTCACTAATCCGGACCACTATATATTTTAAATTCTACCTCTTTGAGGCACTTCATAAAAACGGCATGGGAAACCGTTACACAGAACTGCTTTCTCCCTGGAAAAACATGATCCGCAACGGTATGACCACTTTCGGAGAAACCGATATCAATCCCAGGTCAGAATGTCATGGATGGAGTGCCAGCCCATGCATTGATTTCATGCATATCATAGCAGGGATATCTTCCGGTTCAAAAGGTTTTAAGACAGTGATCATACAACCTGCTCCGGGCCCCCTTCCCTGGTTCAAAGCATCCATGCCCCATCCCGATGGAATGGTTTCTGTTGACTTTTCCAGAAAGAAGAAGAAAAGAATAGCAGCCGTTGTTCATCTGCCTGATGCTACCAACGGCATCTTTATCTGGGAGAATGACACTATTCCCCTTCATCCCGGACCCAATGACATTCACTTAAAAAACAACCATCCTCAATGAACAAATATGCCTGAACAACTACAAAAATGACGATCCGTTTACTGACATACTCTCTCATCCTGTTGCTGCTTCATGTTCAGGGTTATCTTTTTGCCCAGCATGAGGAAAATTCGCCTGCAGATCCGGGAAGTACCAAAACATTGCTTACACCGTTCCGCCTTCCTCTTCCGGCCGATACAGGCACGATCAGATATATCGACCTCGACCATGACGGAGACCCTGATGTATTACAGACAATTATTGACGGGAACATCCCTGTACAATGGATCGATGATGATGATGACATGAAAAAAGGAGATATGGAAGGAGATACGGACAACGATTGTTTGATGATTGACAGGAACAAAGACGGACGTTACGGTGGATCGCAAGATCTTATTATCGATTGGGACGATGAAGACGGTGATGGCAAAGCAGATATTCAGGTGCTGGTTGAGAACTCAAAAACAAGCTATAAAGGAAAATGGAAATCACATATTGTATATATCTTTGACACGGATCATGACGGCATTTTCAATTATGTTGACTGGTCTGCGTTTAAACCGGAAGCATGGGATCACAGCGGACGGTGCCGTTTCTATCAGGATTATATGGGGCAGAGCCTGATGCTGAAAACACATATTTCCACCTTTTCTATTTCTGACTTGCGCTATAACTGGGAAAACCCGTTTCTTTTCTATGATGAAGATCATGACGGATATACGGAAATGGCGATCAGGCTGGTTGATGAACCGGAAAATGTTAAAACGAAAAAAAACAAAAAAGAGCGCCATGACGGAGATAAGTATTATACTTTTTCATTCACCAAAAAGATCTCGCTGGCTCAGTTAACCTTTGACCTGGATAATGACAACAGGGCAGGAAATGAATTTGATTATGATATGAGCCTGCAATTCTCCGGCACCGGTTTTTCATATGCCGGACAGGTTCATCATTATAACAGTCTGCGTGGTTTACCTGCGGCAGACCGGTATTTTTATGATCCCCGATGGCGGAGGCTGAATGAATTGATCTATTGTGGTCATGATACGGCCTACCGGATGATCTTTGACCGGGGCCAATGGTCCTCCTGTTGGATGGTCTTTGATGAAGATGATGATTGTCAGCGATGGGAAAGAGTGGAATTCTATATGCCTTTGGACCCGTTTATACATGGAGCAAATAAAGGAGGGCTGGATAATAATCCGCAGGCCGATGTAAGCGGAGACCGTGGAGAATGGGATCTCGACTGCTCAGGCAAAGGAAATCTTTATATAAGCCCCATGGACGGGAAACTCCATCTATTGGGCGCTGAAACAGGATATTGGCGCATTGACCAGATGGCACTTTATTTCCAGGGATGGCAAGGATGGCGCGGTCAGAATATACAGCCCCAGGACATGATTTTCGAAGAACCTAAGTCTTTCGCTACTATAAAATATGAAGATACTGACAGGAACGGATTCTTTGATAAAATGTCTTTTGATATGGACGGAGATCATAAATGGGAAACACAGATCCGTCTGGCAGATCTTGGATTAACAGATACTGCCGCTATACTGATAACATCAAAAGAAGGATATAAGGGACTGCATCAGGCCTACGGGGATATGGCAAATAATATGTGGATCTTTGCCCTGCAAGCCATGAAAGTGGCAGATAAATATCATTTGAATACAAGCTGGTATGCCTTTCTGAAAAACCCCGTTACCGAACATGAAAAATATTTCAACGGTTTTTGGCTTGCCTGGTATATTTACAGGGATCTCGTCAACTGGTCCAAAGCCAATCATAATAAACAGCTTATAAGAAAAATAAATCGGGCTTATTTCAGTTTTAACTGGGACCCGCTTTTAAAAAATTAACCTGTATCGCTTCCGTCAAAAGATAAAATATTGTCTCCGGAAAATTTGGTTATTTTTATTTCGTCGTAAGGGAATAACTTGTTGCAGATGAAAACGACCATTAAAACGTTCATCTTTTTTTGCCTGCTCTTCATTGAGGCGTTACCTTCGTGGGCCAATCCGGGATTGAGTTTTTATCATTATTATACAAAAAACGGCCTCCCTCATAATTACATCTACAGCATATGCCAGGATAGCAGGGGGTTTTTATGGATTGGCACACGCAACGGGATTGCACGTTTTGACGGATATGAATTTATTTCCTATGATCCCGAATCACATGATCACGGACTGGTACCTGCTTATGTTACAGGTATCCGGGAAGATAAGAACGACAGATTATGGCTGTTTACCCCGGAAAGCAGTTTATTTTATTACATACCTGAAAGGGACAGTTTTTATTATCTGAAAGATAAATTCACAAGGATTTATCCGGATCATCAAAAATACGTATGGGTACTTTTCGGAACCCACCTTTATAAAATCCAACAGAATACCTTTCAAAATAAAACGAGCAGTTACGAATCCCCTGAACCGGGAACCTTTAAAAGGATCTTCCGGGAAAAGCATGATCAATTATGGGTATATGACACTTTTGATGAAGCAGACCTCAGTATCCTTCCGGCAAGTGCTGTCAAAAGGTACGATATCTCTGTCCCGGACAAAAAGACATTTTATGTGAACCAGTTTTACCGGGATACGGAAGGAACATTCTGGATCAGCACCTTTAGCAGCGGACTTATACATTTCGTACCGGATAATAACGAGACTTTATATGCCATCTCGGCTGCATTACCTGATCATATTCCGGATAATCATGTTTACGGGGTATTCGAAAAATCAAAGGATGAACTGTGGATCGGAACAATGAAAGGCCTATCCATTCTGGATAAAAGAACCGGTCATATTACCACCCTGCATAATAATTCCGGAGATCATGAAAGTATCAGTGATAATGTTGTGACGACTTTTTATTTGGATAACTCGGGCACTATATGGGTAGGCACCCGTTTTGGACTCAACAGACTTCTCAGAAAGAAATTCATGCATTTTTACCATGAAAACGGCAAGAACAGCCTGATCAATAATAACGTTCATGCTTTTTATGAGGATAAGAATAATGATATATGGATTGCCACCAGTAATGGACTGGATCGGTTTAACCGCAAAACTGAAAGGTTCAGGCATTATCCGGTTGACCAATCCAGGCCCGGATGGCTGGATGCCGCACCGATCACCCTGAGAGGAGATGACCTTGGCAACCTGTGGATCGGAACATGGCGGGGCGGACTCTTCTATTACGAGAAGAAAAAAAATATTTTTCATAAATTTCACCATGATCCGGATAACTCCGGCTCTATCATAAATAATAACATTTTCAGCATTTACATCGATTCCCAAAAACGGCTTTGGGTGGGTACCTGGGCTGAAGAGGGTCAGGAAGGAGGACTGGACAGGTATGACCCGGAGCAGAAGATATTCATCCATTATAAACCGGGTAAACAGAACGGATTGAGCGGCAACCGTGTAGGTTGTATCCTTGAAGATCATATGTCAAGGCTCTGGATAGGGACCATGAACGGACTGAATAGAATGACCGATCCGGAGAAGGAAACTTTTATTGTTTTCAGGAATGATCCGGACGACTCACTGTCCATCAGTAATAACAAAATATCCTGTCTTTTTGAAGATGACAGACATGCTTTATGGATAGGGACAAGTCACGGTCTAAATAAGCTTCTTCCTTCCGGCACAGATTTTTTGAGAATAACTACAAACCACGGACTTCCTTCTAACTCGATCAAGGCGATTCAGGAAGACAGGGAGGGAAATCTCTGGGTCAGCACCAACAAAGGTCTGGCAGAGATCGTGAGAGATTCATTAACACAAAGGATAATCAATATTAAAAAATTCGATGTGGAAGACGGCCTTCAGGATGAGGAATTCCTGGAACGTTCCGTATTAAAATGTTCTGACGGTTCTTTACTGTTTGGTGGCACAAACGGTTTTAATCTTTTTGACCCGCAAAAGATCATAGACAACCCCACTCCCCCAAAGTGTGTCATTACACAATTTCGTATCCTGCAACATGTAGCAAAACCGGAGGAAGATATCATGGGGAAAATTATCCTGACCCAACCTATCAGCCTGACAAAAGAAATAACCCTGCCTCATAAATTCAATGTTTTTTCCATCGAGTTTGCCGGGTTGCATTATGAATATCCCGAAAAAAACAAGTACGCATACAAACTGACCGGATTTGATAAAAACTGGCAATATACGGATGCGTCCAAAAGAATAGCAACCTATACCAATCTGGATGGTGGCAAATATGTTTTCGAGGTAAAAGCAGCGAATAGTGACGGTATCTGGAGTAATCAACCGGCAAAATTGATCATAAACATCACCCCTCCTTTTACCAGTACACTCTTCTTTAAGATCATTCTTTTTCTGAGCATTGTATTTATTGTATTTCTCTATTTCGAAGCCCGGCTATTGATCTCCCGTAAACAGAAAAAATTATTAAAACTGCAGGTCACGGTACGTACCAAAGAGATACAACGGCAAAAAGATGAGATCCTCCAACAAAAGGAACAGATAGAACACCAGGCCAATGAAATCCGAAGAATGAATGAACTGTTAAAGAAAAACAACATCAAACTTGCCGAACAAATCAAAGACCTTTCCGAAGCCAGAGTGATGCAGAAATTGCTGGATTACGACGAATTCAGAAAATTCTTCCCCGACCGGGATGCCTGCTATAAACTGCTGGCAGAGCTGAAATGGGGAAATGGTTTTGTTTGCAAAAGATGTGGAAGTACCAAGTACAGTATAGACGAACCCTTTATCAGGAGATGCAAAGCATGTAACTATAAAGAATCCGTTACAGCAGGAACTATCTTTCATCACCTTCGTTTCCCGATCGAAAAAGCCATGTACATACTCATCATAGCCAGTACGGGAAGAAAGATCAATATCAGCCAGCTATCCAAAACCCTATCGTTAAGAATGAAGACTTGCTGGAACTTTTATAACAAGGTAAAAAAACAATTATCTGTTCGCAGCAAAAAATCCAAATGGAAAAAAGGGAACTGGATAGATCTCCTGTTGTTGGATGAAAACCACCCGAGGGATAAGGAAAAATAGCGGATCATTATTCCTTTCCTGCAACAAACTTGTACCTTTTTCCCCTTTTTCTTTCATGAAAAGTATGCATCTTTGTATAAAATTATTATTTCTCATTCCATGTCAGAATTTACCAATAACAAAGATACGCGGGTAAACATGTTGGTCGGTCTGACCCAACAACTGATCCGGGGCGTGCGCGGCATCGACCTGCGGGATAAATACCGGCTGTTGTTCAAAAGCCTGGTACCTGCCGATATCATCACGGCAGTGGATGCACTGTACAAAATGGATATTCCGTTGGATGAATTGAAAACCGGCATTAATAAAATGCTGAACCTTTTTCAGCTCAGGATACTGGAATACCCTGGACTGAAACCTGAAAAAGGATCATTCCTCTGGTATCTGAACAAAAACAATGAAGAACTAAAGAAAAAACTGGCAGCCCTGCGGCCCAGAAATACTGCACTCAATAAAGATCCGGAAAATAAAGATCTGAGAGCTGAAATGCTGGCCGGTTTTCGCGAAGTGGAAAAGTTCATCCCGCTGTATGAAATAAAGGAAAATGTTCTTTTCCCTGCACTGGAAAGGGTATGGACAGACTACCGGTGTGTCCAGGTGATGTGGTCATACCATGATGATATCCGCCGGGACCTGCAGGGACTGATCAACGAGATGGAAAAAGAACCTTTTGACATAAAAGCTTTCAACAAATTCCTGGGGAATATTTATTACAACATGCATACCATTGTTTTCCGCGATGACAGGATCCTTACACCGGTGATGCTGGAAACCTTTCCGGCAGAAGAACTGAACCGGCTGCTTGAAGAAAGTCTGGAACTGGAGTTTCCTTATGTAAAACCGGAGGAAAAAAGAAAAGAACAGCCGGCTTCTCTCAACAGCGAAAAGCGGGAACAAAAGCTGATCGACCTGGGTACCGGTCAGGTAACTCCCGAACAGATCGCCCTGATGTTCAATCATCTTCCGGTTGACATTACCTATGTGGATGAGAATGATGAAGTACGTTATTTTTCTTCACCTAAAAGACGAATATTTACCCGCAGCGTCGCCATCATCGGACGAAAAGTACAGAACTGCCATCCACCTGACAGTGTACATATTGTACAAAAGATAGTGGAAGCATTCAGAAAAGGGAAAAAAGATGAAGCCAGTTTCTGGATCCAAACAAAAAACGATTACCTGCTGATACGCTACTTTGCTGTTCGTGACCCGGAAGGCAAATATCGTGGCGTTCTGGAGGTAACCCAGGAAATCGGGGAAATCCGGAAAATCGAAGGAGAGAAGCGATTACTGGATTGGGGAGAGGAAGGTTGATCGCTGAGAACTTTTTTACGACCTTGGGTGATATTCTAAAATCGTACTCCTCAGATATTCTTTATCCAGATGTGTATAGATCTCGGTGGTCTGTATTGATTCATGCCCCAACATCTCCTGTATGGCCCGCAGGTCAGCGCCTCCTTCCATCAAATGGGTGGCAAAGGAATGCCGAAAGGTATGCGGACTGACTGTTTTTGTTATGCCGGCTTTCCGGGCAAGATCCTTGATCATCTTAAATACATATACCCGGGATAAACTACGGCCAAACCGGTTGAGAAAAAGGATATCCGTGTAGTCCGGATCGACGGATTGCTGATTCCGGTCAAACAGGTACAGGTCTATTTCTTTCAGGGCCTTGTCATTGATGGGTACGAGCCTTTCTTTATTACCCTTTCCCAGAATGCGTACAAATCCCTCTTCTCTGAAGATATTGGAAATACGCAGGTTGATCACTTCAGAGACACGCAGGCCACAACTGTACATCACTTCTATCAGTGCCTTGTTACGGTGGCCGTCGGACCTGCTCAGGTCAATAGCGGATTCAATGCGGTCAATTTCCTCAACGGATAACACTTCCGGCAAATGACGGCCCAGGCGTGGTGTTTCCAGAAGTGCAGTAGGATTAAAGGAAAGAATATTCTCCAACTGTAAAAAGCTGAAAAAACCCCGCAGGGCAGAGATCATACGGGCCTGGGTACGGATGCTTATACCAGCCTCATTCAGTTCCCTGAAAAATAAGTCGAATAGTTGAGGTTCGGTATCTTCGGGCAGTATGCCGGGATAGGTAGAAATCAAATATTGCAGAAACCTGTAAACATCCCGGTGGTAGGCTTCTACTGAAGCGGGAGAAAGGGACTTCTCCAGTCGCAGGTAAGCCGTATATCGTGTCAGCAACCGGTTCCAGAGTATTTCCGAGGTTTCTGTCATGGAGAATTTTTATGAATGATAAAATTAATTATTTTTACCAGGGATAAAAAAATATTAACATAAAGAGAACATGAAAATACAGATCATCAACGGACCTAACCTGAACCTGTTGGGAAAAAGACAACCGGAGATATACGGTAATGCCGGTTTTGATGAATACCTTAAAACCCTCCGTGAGTTGTATAAGGACATGACCATCGACTATTTTCAAAGCAATGTGGAGGGTGAGATCGTTACAAAGATACAGGAAACGGGTTATGACCATGACGGGATCGTGCTGAATGCTGCCGGTTACACCCATACTTCGGTAAGCATTGCTGATGCGGTAGCGGCAGTACCTGCCCCGGTGGTAGAAGTCCATATTTCCAATATCCTGAAAAGGGAAGAATTCAGGCATATCTCATTGCTTGCACCTGTTTGTTCAGGTACTATCACCGGTTTCGGTCTGGATTCCTACCGTCTGGGTATCGAAGCGCTGCGCGTGATCCATGCTACCCGTCAGAATAAGAAATATAAGGTATGACCTTTTTCTGATATCATGTACTATTACTATTCGTATCAATTTGTGTAATCCGTGGCAAAAAATATCTATCCGTATTATGTGCCGTTAATAAAACCGGAAATTATGAAAAAATCAGCTTTTCTTCTACCTGTTCTTTTCCTATTATTGGGCTTATCTTCCTGTTTTAATAAAGGATCGTGGCAGATTAACAGTCCTGACGGAAAGATATCCCTGACCTTTCAGATGATCGATGATCAGCCATATTATCAGGTTTCTTTTGCCGGGAAACCGGTGGTGTTGTCATCCCGCCTCGGCATGATCTTCTCCGATACAACATTATTTAAAAATGGCTTTAAGGTTGTATCCGTAAAAAAAGTCAGTACCGGCAATACATGGAAACCGGTATATGGTAACCATTCGGAAATCAGGGATTATTACCGTAGCCTGGAGTTGGATATGGAAGAAGTGAATGGCACTGCTGAGCTGGGGTTGGAGTTTCGTGTTTATGATCAGGGAGCTGCCTTCCGGTATCTTTTTCATCTGGATAAAGAAACAGGCATCCTTTCAGAACAGACAGAGTTTGTATTTCCGGATAATGAGTTGTGTTTTGCCATGAAAAGAAGGGGGTTTACGGATAGCTATGAGGGAACCTATGATCCCGTAAAAGTCAGTGAAATTGGGAAGAAAGATTTGATTGCCTGTCCGTTGCTTGTCCGGCAGGACAGCCATTGGGTGGCATTGACAGAGGCAGCACTGGATGATTATTCCGGCATGTCCCTCATAAAAGCGGACAAGCCCAATACCTTCAGAACAATACTGGCCCCTTATCCGGAGAAATCCTGCCGGGTATGCGCTCCCATGCCTGAAAGATCCCCCTGGCGTGTTCTTCTTCTGGGAGAAAGAGCAGGAGATATGATCGGCCAATCCCTTGTTCTTAACCTGAACGAACCTTCTAAAATAAAGGATGTCTCATGGATCAGGCCGGGAAAGGCAACCTGGCCCTGGTGGAACGGCCGCATCACAGAACCCGGCATGCACAGCGGGGAACCTTCTACCATGGTAATGAAATACTATACCGATTTTGCCGCCCGTCACGGCATTCCCTATCTGGTCGTAGATGCGGGGTGGTATTCTCTGGAAAGTGATGCCTGGAGCCAACCGGAAAAAGAAGATGTGCTTACTATGGAAGAAACCCGGAAAGATTTTTATGATATTCATAAAGTCCTCGATTATGCCAATAAGAGAGGGGTGGGTGTTTTTCTCTGGGTACACTATGCTTCTATGAAAGACCGTATCGATACGGTACTGGCTACTTACGCCCGCTGGGGTGCCGTGGGGATCAAACTGGACAACTACGGCGGTGAGAATCAGCGACTGATCAATACCCTGCATAAGATCATACAAACGGCAGCCCGCTATCACCTGATGGTAGATTATCACGGTGCTTTCAAACCGACCGGATATACCCGTACCTGGCCCAATTATATGACCTGCGAAGCTGTCAGGGGACTTGAGTATTCAAAAGGTTCATCCGGCAGAGGCAAACATATCTTCCTTCAACACACTGTTACCATTCCCTTTACACGCATGCTGGCAGGTCCTATGGATTTTACCCCCGGCGTCTTTGACCTGGACGGAACCAGGGAATCTCCCGAATCGGTGCAGGGAACCCGCGCCAGACAGATAGCCATGCATGTGATCTATTATTCTCCGCTGCAGATGTTACCGGATTATCCCCGGGCCTATGAGAGCGCTCCCGGGCAATTTGATTTTCTGCTGAAGATACCGGTAACCTGGGATGATGTGAAGTTCATCGACGGTTATCCCGGTGATTATATCATCCTGGCACGGCGCAAAGGCAAAACCTGGTGGATAGGACTGATGACCGACGAACAACCCCGGGCATTGGAGGTACCATTGACATTTCTGCCGGAGGGTAAGTCTTTCAGGGCAGTGGTATTGCAGGACGGTGACCAGGCTTCTCAAAATCCGCAGGATGTTAAAATCATCGAAACGAACGTAAAACGCGGTGATACCCTCCACGTAAAGTTGGTCCCGGGGGGAGGCGCCGCCGTACGGCTGGAGAGGGAGTGACGGAGAGAGGGAGAGACGGAGAGATATAAATGTTGTATGTCTGATAAATACTTTAGACACTTTGATATTGTACAGACAAGGCATGCCTTGTCTCTTCTCTTATTTGTTAAATTTTGTTAAATGAAATTCTCAGGCTGAGAATCATTTTTCATTCTTTTTATTTTTGTGTGGCCAATAAACAGGATACAACCTTAACGGGTTTATGTCCTTTTGTTTATTGTTTTCAGGAAAGGTGTAAAACATGAAGAATGCAAGATTCTATTTGTCAATATAAAACAAAAGATTTATGGATATAAATGTTGAGAACATTACCAAAACGTACGGACGGCAAAAAGCGGTTGACAGGATCAGTTTTCATGTTAAAACAGGGGAAGTCCTGGGATTTCTTGGCCCGAACGGTGCCGGAAAAACCACTACCATGAAGATGATCACCAATTTTCTTTTGCCCGAAGAAGGAAATATTTATATCGGAGGTAAATCCATGCTGGAAGATGCTGATGAATTAAAAAAACATATTGGCTATCTTCCGGAGAATAATCCTCTCTATATGGAGATGCCGATAATGGATTACCTTCAGTTTTCTGCAGAAATACTGGGTATTCCGAAAGATAAGATCCCGGAAAGGATCCATGAAATGGTACGCGTATGCGGATTAAATGCAGAAAAACATAAAAAAATAGGAGAATTATCCAAAGGATACCGGCAACGTGTAGGGCTGGCTCAGGCCATGATCCATGATCCGGAAATACTGATCCTCGATGAGCCAACTTCAGGGCTCGATCCCAACCAGATCGTTGAGATCAGAAAACTGATACGCGAGCTGGGAAAAGAAAAGACCGTGATACTCAGCACACATATCCTACAGGAAGTGGAGGCCACCTGCGACCGTATCCTGATCATAAATAAAGGGAAAATCGTAGCCGACGGTACTGCCGAAACCCTTTCACGTCAGGTACAGGGCCAGGAACTGCTTCATGTAAAGATCGAAGACGGAGATCCCAATGAGATCTTTAAGGCATTGCAGGAACTTCCCACCGTTTCACTGGTAGATTTTACCGACCGCCAGAAAAACAAATTCGAAGTACAGAGCAAACCGGAGATGAACTCCAACAGGGATATTTTTAACCTGTGCAAGAGCCGGGGCTGGGTGCTTACCGAAATGATCCCCGTTGAAACCAAGCTGGAAGATATCTTCCGCGAACTGACGATGAATTAATGAACACCCCTCTTTCCCGCAAGGAGGCATGGATGAAGGAGGAGGTTAAACATAATAAAAACTGTAATAAATAAAGAAAACAATGAAAACGACCTGGATCATAGCAAAAAGAGAACTAAACTCTTATTTCGACTCATTGACAGCATATATTGTGTTGATATTATTTCTCGGATTTAGCGGATTATTCACCTGGATCCTCGGAAATGATATTTTCATGGTTGGACAAGCCAGTCTCCGGTCCTTTTTTGGCGTGGCTTACTGGACCCTCTTTATATTCATCCCGGCCCTGACCATGCGCCTTATTGCCGAAGAAAATCGTTCAGGCACTATCGAACTACTTCTAACCAAACCTGTTACAGACAGACAACTGGTAGGTGGAAAATTTCTGGCGGCCTTATTGTTGGTAATCATTGCCCTTGCCTTTACCTTACCCTATGTGATCACTGTAGCCAGCATCGGGAACCTGGACCAGGGAGCAGTATTTTGCGGATACCTCGGCCTGATCCTGCTCAGCGCCGTATATATCAGCATCGGGCTATATGCCAGTAGCGTAACAAGTAACCAGATCGTGGCATTTCTTATCGCCATTTTTATAGGCCTGTTCTTCCAGATCATTTTTGACATGCTGGCACGTACTTTCAACGGCGTGACGGGTCAGGTGTTTAATTTTCTGAGCGTTTCCACACATTTTGAAAGTATGTCACGAGGCGTGATCGATACAAAAGACCTGATCTACTTTCTTTCTCTCATGATACTGGCCCTGAAAATGGCCGAAGACTCACTGGCCAAAAGAAATGCATAAAGAAAACAATAAGAAAAAGATAAAGAAAAAAGTATAAGCAAATGAAAAAGAAAAATATAGCACTGATAACTCTTTTGATTGCTGCCATCCTGCTGGTGGTGAACCTGATATCGGACAAATTGTTCTACAGGCTCGATCTTACAGAAGATCACACCTATACATTGAGCAAGGCTACCCGTGACATCCTGAAAAACCTGAAGGAGCCGGTAACAGTCACTGCTTATTTCTCCAAGCAGTTACCTCCGGCTGTTGCCGAAACAAGAAGTGATTTTAAAGATATGTTGATCGAATATTCAAACCGTGCCAAAGGTATGTTGGTGTATCAGTTCGTCAACCCGAATGAAAATCCGGAAAAAGAAAAGGAAGCTATGCAAAACGGTATCCAGCCGGTAATGATCAATGTAAGGGAAAAGGATCAGATGAAACAGCAAAAAGCGTATCTGGGCGCGGTTATATCCATGGGTGACCGTAAAGAGGTGATCCCGTTCCTGCAACCGGGAGGTCCGATGGAATATGCCTTATCTTCAGCCATAAAAAAGCTTTCCGTAGTGAATAAACCCAAAATAGGTATTCTGGAAGGTTATGGCTGTGCCTCCCTCTCCGAGTTAAGTCAGGTAAAACAGGATCTGGACGTATTATACAATGTCATTCCGCTAAAATTAACTGATACAACAGAGATCCCTAAAGACATTCGTACCATTGCCATTGTCAGACCCAAAGACAGTATCCCCTCCTTTGTCTTTAACCAGCTCAACCAATTTATGGCCCGGGGCGGAAACCTGTTTGTAGCTATCAACAGGGTAGATGGCAACCTGAGTCATGCTTATGGACAGGTATTGAATACAGGTCTCGAATCTTGGTTGCTGAGCAAAGGGATCCGTGTCGAACCGGTTTTTGTCACCGATGCAAAATGCGGCGCCGTAACCGTACAACAACAACAGGGCATGTTCCGGTTTTCAACAAATGTCTCTTTCCCGTATCTGCCTGTGATCGGAACTTTTGCTGACAACCCTGCCGTCAAAGGACTGGAGGCCGTGATAATGGAATTCGCCAGCCCGATCGAATATACCGGCGACTCGACCAAAACATTTATACCGCTGGCATTTACATCGGAAAAATCCGGTACCGAACCGGCCCCTACTTATTTCAATATCCAGAAACAATGGACGGAAAAAGATTTTCCCAAGAAACATCTGACAGTCGCTGCGCTGATTGAAGGAAAGTTTGGCGGGAAAAATGATGCAAAAATGATTGTCGTCGGAGATGGTGATTTTCCGGTTAACAGGGGGCAGCAACAAATCAATAAAGATAATGCCAGCCTGATGGTCAATAGCATCGACTTCCTCTCCGATGATACCGGCCTGATAGAACTGCGTACGAGGGGGATTACATCCAGACCGTTAAAAGAACTTAGTGATAGCAAAAAAATGGTGTTGAAATATCTTAACTTCTTACTGCCTATCATACTGGTAATACTGTACGGTCTGTACCGCTTCGAACGCAGCCGGAAAATACGGATGCAGCGGATGGAAGAGAGTTATTAATGAGTGAATGAGTGAATGAGTGAATGAATGAATGATGGAAGAATGGAAGAATGGAATGATGGAATGATGGAAGAATGGAATGATGGAAGATTGGAGGAATGGAATATTGGAATGGTGGAAGAATGAAGAAATGAAAGTGATAAAAATATAAAATAAAAAATTACAGAAAAATGGCTAAGAAAAATAATACAATAACATTGCTGGTTGTTCTGGTTGTTTTAATTGGAATATTTTTTCTGTTACAAGTCAGGAACAACAAAAAAGAGAGCACGCTCAACCGGAATCTGGTGAGAGTAGATACGGCTAAGATAACAGCAATTTATCTTTATCCACAGGCTGAAAAAGGAAAAGAACTGGTATTCAGAAAGACAGACAACAAGTGGCGTATCAGTGACGGAAAAAAGGATGCCCCTGTCGAACCGGCTACCATGAAAAATCTCCTTACATCAATAATAAACATCCGGCCGCAGCAACTGGTAGCCAAAGGAAAAGATACGTGGAAAAAGTTTGATGTAACAGACTCATTGGCAACCCGTCTGAAGGTAATGGAGGGTACAAAAAAGACCCTTGATCTGTACATTGGCAGGTTCAAGGTCAACAGGAGCAATACCCCGCAATATGGAGGGTATGGAGGACAAGGTGTTACCGGCACCTCTTACGTACGCGGAGAAGGACAAAAAGAGGTGTATGCCGTGGACGGCTTTCTGGCCATGACTTTCAACCAGGGAATGAATGCCTGGAGAGACCAGCGTTTCCTTAAACTGGACAGGTACAAGATCAATAAGATCACTTTTACCTATCCGGCTGACAGTGGTTTTGTAGCGGTGAAAGATACCACCTCACACTGGAAAATAGGAAACCAGCCGGCCGATTCGGCGGCTATGGCTTCGTATGTATCCAAACTACCCTATCGCAGGTACTCCACCTTTGCCGACGGATATACACCTCCGGCACAAGCCGATTACCAGATCGTTGTAAATGGAAAGAATATGTCTCCTGCTGTCATAAAAGCTTTCCGGGACGAAAAGTACCATTTCGTCATGCACTCCAGCCAGAACCCTGATACTTACTTTGCCGATAAAGACAGCTCCATATTCAAGACGTTTTTCGTACCAAAGAGTAAACTGGCGGGGAAGAAAGAATGATGATGGATAGATCCTCTATTCTTTCTTCAACCCTAACCCCCAACTCACGATAAAGAAAGATCCGAGGATCGTAACCAGGAGTGTGAGAAAGAATGTGCTGACAAAAAAATTGTTGCCCCGGATGTTGAAGAAATAAATCAGAAACAGGCCCAGCAGCGTGATGAGGATGCCACCGGTCAGTTCCCATCTCCAGGCAACAAGTACCAGCAACAGCAATACCAGCCAGGGCAGGGCATTGGGACTGTTTTCCAGGATCCCACGCAAGCCACCGCCGTAATCTTCAGAACCGGAGACCAGAGCAAAGAGGAATATCAGAATACCAAATACCAGCAAGGTATATCTGGCCACTGTTCTGAAGATAATGGCTGTCCGGAGTCTTTTCTCTGTTTCCATGACGAAAAGGATTGGTTTTTAATATAATGTAAGTTACAACATTTTGAATAAAGTACAAACCATATACTCCTTTTTCTAATCTTAACCAATCCAAAGAAAACCTCTCTCCCCAAAGAAAATTATCTCTCTTCGATGGCGATATAGGGCATTTCCTTGCCGGGAATAAAATGGGATTCGGTGACAAAGGCCGTGATCAGGTCGTTGGGTACTGATTCAAAATAGTAATTCACGGGCGTAACCCTTTTAGGTGGGTTTTTCCATATTTCCCCGGCTGGTTTTTTATCCTCCTTAAACAGCATATTTTGATCCTCCTTTCCTTTTGCATGATAAAATTTCCTGCTGTCAGCTAAAACATACACAGGTACTCCATGGCGGCGGCTTAAAGAAGCAATAGCATGAGAACCTGTTTTATTGATAAAGATATCCGGTAATATGCGGTCCGCACCCAATATGACCATGTCTGTCTCATGTAACAAAGAAGAGAATCCCGCATCCGTCACAAAAAGCACTTCGTAACCCAGTCCGGCCAGGTATTTTGCCTGTGTACGGCCTTCGAGCATAGGCCTTGATTCGGTCTGGATCAGGGTAGCACTATGTTTCCCCTTGCTGAAATGCCGGAACAGATCAAGAACGACAGAACTCTGACTATGCAGAAGAATTTCCTTATCATAAAGAGAAACCTTTTCCAGAAATTTTTTAATGATCCTCTCATTAACATGTTGCCACTTTATCCGGTAGGCAAGAATGATATCATACAGGTCGGCAGAGGAAAGCCCGTCTCCATCCGGCAACTGACTTATCAGATGTCCGGTAAAATGAGATATGATGGCAAAGTCTTTCATCTCATTTCTGAACCATGTTAACATTGAATCAAGCTCTTTTACTTCCTTTTCAGTAAAATCAGGTGCATCAATAAGATAAGTCAGCAGAAAATCCATCAGATGTTCCTGTAAGGTACCGGAACCCGACTGGTGGTCTTTCCTGATCATGTCAAAAACAGCGTGTATATTTTCCAGATTACTCATAGGCGGATGTTTTCCGAAAGATAAAAAAAATATCGCTCGCTTCAATTGTATAATTTGACCGCTCAGTATCCTCAGGGTATTAATCACTTTTCTTATCTTTGGTTTTTTCTTAACATAATGTCCATGCTGAAAACATTGATATCAATGTTTCTCATCCTCTGGTCTTGTCTGTTGCAGGGACAAGGTATCAGGATCAAGGGAAAGGTCACGGATGCTTCCACCCACAAACCGCTGGCTTTTGTCAATATCATCACTCCGGACGGGAAATACGGCACTACCACTGATATCGAGGGAAAATTTTCACTAACCCTCACTAAAAAAGTCTGCTGTTTGCGGGTTTCCTATGTGGGTTACGAGTCCGCCATCTACCCGGTTGATTACAACACAAAAGACCAGAACATAACCCTTCATCCAGAAACTGTTAATATTGGGGAAGTAAAAGTTTTTCCCGGCATAAACCCGGCCTATCGTATCATACATCTGGCTATAGCCAACCGTGAAAAGAACGATCCGGAAAAACTGAAAAAATTCAGTTATACATCTTATGACAAAATGATCTTTACGATAGATGCCGACTCGCTGATGACCATGGACACCGCCCTGCTCGATTCTTCCGAGCGAAAATTCAGAAGATTTCTGGAAAAACAGGATCTGTTCATGATGGAAACGGTTACCAGGCGTCTGTATATCAGACCGTCCCTGAACCAGGAGAAAGTGCTGGCAACAAAAGTGTCCGGATTCAGGGATCCGGTGGTTATATTCATGATATCCCGTTTACAATCCACCTCTTTTTACAGGAATAAGATCAACATCCTGACCAAAAGCTATATCAACCCCATCAGCGCCGGCAGCATAAAAAAATACCTTTTTCTTCTCGAAGATACGATAATACGGAGCCCGGGAGATACCACCTATATCATCTCCTACCGGCCCCGTCGCAATACAAAATTTGACGGATTGAAAGGCTTTCTCTCTATCAACAGCAGGGGCTGGGCCATACAAAATGTAAAGGCCGGACCCGCCAAAGACACCTCAGGCATACTGGTAAACATACAACAGGCCTACACCCGGATCGACAGTACATGGTTTCCCGTTCAACTGAATACGGACATCATTTTCAGGAATGCCAATTTTGAGTACAAGGGAAAAACATATAATCTGGTAGCCCATGGAATCAGTTTTCTCAGGGATATAAACCTTCATCCCGATATCAAAAAACGGGATATCGGCCTGCAGGAGGTCGAGATCGAGCCGGATGCCGTTCACAAAAAAAACGATTTCTGGCAAACATACCGGGAAACGCCACTGACAGATAAGGAAAAGGAAACTTACCGGATCATTGATTCTCTAGGTAAAGCAGAAAATTTCGACAGATATGCAAATATTATCCAGACACTTATGACCGGCTCCATTCCGGCTGGTCCGCTGGATCTTGAGATGGACCAGTTCCTGCGTTACAATGATTACGAGGGGATCTATCTGGGACTGGGACTGCATACCAACCGGCGTTTTTCGAAAGTAATTACACTCGGAGGCTTTTACGGATATGGCTTCAGGGATAAAAAGTCCAAATACGGGGCTGATCTTTTGCTCAATATTCACAAACCTTCCGAATCGGTCCTGCGTTTTGATTATTATTATAAGGCATTGCCGGGCGGAGGGATCTCTTTCCCTGAAGACAGCCATGACCAGTTGAATGTCAATAATTACAGTCAGTTCTTTACCAAAAGGATGAACATGACGGAGGGTATGGAGGCACATTACAGTTTCCGTACAAAACTTCTCAGGGACTTCAGATGGCATTTCGGCCTGGTCAGACAATCCAAAACAGCTTTCGGGAACTATATGTATGCACCTTTCAGTACTACAGACACCACCCAGACATACGGGTTGACCCTGGCGACAGCCGGCTTCCGCTTTGCCTTCCGTGAAAAGGCCCTCGAAACCACAAAAGGGCCGGTATCCCTCGGATCTGATTATCCTGTAATCGATTTTAAATTTTCACATGGATTCGGGAATCTCCTCCATGGCGACTTCTCCCTTAACCGCTTCGATATTCGTATTTCCGATGTGATCAAAACCAACTACTACGGAGATATGATCTGGTCGGTACATGGGGGAATAGTTAACGGAAATACGCCGGCAACCGAACTGTTTGCAGCTAACGGCACCTATCGCCCTTTTGTGTTATATACCCCCGGGGCATTCGGCACTATGCGTACCAATGAATTCCTCTCCGACCGGTACACTTCTGTTTTCCTTACATGGGATTTCAGGGACCTGCTTATTCAGATAAAAAAATGGAAACCCCGTTTGTTACTGGTGACCAACTTTACTATTGGAAATCTTTCCCACCCTGAATATCATATCAATTACAACTTCAAAACCTTAACCAAAGGCTATTATGAATCGGGTATTATGATACGAAAATTATTAAGTCTTCAGTTCACCGACCTGGGACTGGGGGTCATGTACCGTTACGGACCGTATCACCTTCCTGCAACAAAAGATAATTTTGCATACAAATTCAGTATTTATTATTCTTTTTAGAAATTTAATCTGAAATTCAACGTTATATAATTTATTTTGGAATGATTTTTGGGGTTTAATAAAGTTTTATTAATGTGATTTTAATATGAATGCAAAAAAGAAAAAGTCCCGGAACCTAAAGATCTTCAGTGGGTTATTTGCCGTTTTGATCATTGTTCTGACTATCAGTTATTGTACAAGGGAAACGACCACCCCAATGAATGAGAAAAGCCTTATCCCCCTTCCGGTCAATATAAACCCGGCAGATGGTTCTTTCAGACTTAAAAAAAGGAGTGTCATTTATGTTTCGAATGGTTCGGACAAAGCTTTTGAAGTTGGCGATTATCTCTCCGGTATTCTTCATCCGGCTACCGGTTTTAAGCTTCCGGTCAAGGCAACCAACAAACTGTCAGCCAAAGGCGATATACTGCTTCTCCTTACGCACCGCAGCCTGAATCTCGGAGATGAAGGATATGAATTGAAGGTAACAAAAAGGATGATCACCATAACGGCCAATGAGCCCGCAGGATTATTCCACGGTGTACAGACCCTTCGGCAACTATTCCCGGATGCCATTGAGAAAACTACCAAACAACCTGGTCCCTGGCTTGTTCCGGCAGGAACCATCCAGGATCAGCCGGCTTATTCTTACCGTGGTGCCATGCTGGATGTTGCCCGTCATTTTTTTACGCCTGCGGATGTAAAGGCTTTTATTGATATGCTGGCTTTCTTTAAACTTAATGTCTTGCATCTGCATCTTTCCGATGACCAGGGCTGGCGTATAGAGATCAAATCATGGCCTAACCTGACAACCTACGGTGGCAGCACCGAAGTGGGAGGAGGAAAAGGAGGATATTATACGCAGGAAGAATACAAAGATCTGGTAAAATATGCACAGGAAAGGTTCATCACCATTGTTCCGGAAATTGATATGCCCGGACACACCAATGCTGCCCTGGCTTCTTACGGGATCCTCAATTGCAACGGCAAAGCCCGTAAATTATATACAGGCACGGATGTTGGCTTCAGCACCTTATGCACATCAAAAGACACGGTTTACAAATTTATTGACGATGTTGTCCATGAGATAGCAGCCATGAGCCCCGGTCCATGGTTCCATATCGGTGGAGATGAATCTCATGCCACCCCCATGGAAGATTATATTCCCTTTGTTAACCGTGTTCAGGATATAATTCGCTGGAACGGTAAAAAGGTAATCGGATGGGATGAGATAGCCAATGCCGAACTGCAGCCCAATACCACCATACAATTTTGGGCCAATGCGGAAAATACGCAGAAAGGCGTAAAACAGGGAGCCAAAGTCATTATGTCACCGGCGAATAAGGTCTATCTGGATATGAAATACGACTCAACCACTACCCTGGGACTTCACTGGGCCGGTTACGTGGAAGTGGACAGTGCCTATATCTGGGATCCTGCCACCCTCGTCCCCGGTGTCAGCAAAGCAAATATCCTGGGTATCGAATCTCCGTTATGGACCGAGACCATTACCAATATGAAAGATCTGGAATACATGGTATTCCCTCGACTGGCAGGACATGCTGAGATCGGATGGACCCCCGTATCCGAAAGGAAATGGGATGATTACAAGGTACGGCTTGGAAATTTTGCCGGCCGTTTTGAAGCCATGGGAATCAATTTCTACAGGTCTCCAACAGTCCCCTGGAAGGAATAGGAACGGTGAACGGTGAATGGTGAATGTTGATCGGTGAACAGAATTAGCCATTCGCTACGCTCATGGCAAAATTAGTATGCTATGCATGTGAAATTAGTGGGCTTTGCCCACGAAATTAGCAGCCTTCGGCTGCGAAATTAAGTAGTAATTAAGTAGTAATAATTACGTTCCGAACGAAGTGAGGAACAAATTACGCGAGCGACAGCGAGCTAATTACGCAGCGTAGCTGCAAATTTCGGGAGCGTAGCAACCAAATGACGCGACCGCAGGGAGCTAATTACCGGGAGCGTAGCGACCAAATGACGCGGCGTTAGCCGCTAATTTCGCGACCGCAGGGAGCAAATTCCTCCTAAAATTGTATCTTTACATCTTTACCTAAAAGTAAGATTATGGGCATGACAATCATTGAAAAGATCCTTGCATCCCATGCCGGGAGAAAAACCGTACGTCCGGGAGAGATACTGGATGTCTTTATTGATGTGCGGGTAGCACGTGACTTTGGCGGGGCCAATGTGGTAAAGAACATGGAAGATAACGGGCTTACCCTGGCGGATCCGTCGCGTACCTTTTTTACATTTGATACCAATCCAACCGGATCGGACCAGAAATATGCCACCAACCAGCAAATATGCCGTATCTATGCCCGCAAACACGGGATCAGGGTCTATGATATCAATGCCGGGATCGGGACACATCTGCTCATGCAGGAGGGACTTGTCCTTCCCGGAATGACGGCTGTCTCTACCGACTCACATGCCAACATCCTGGGTGCCGTGGGAGCTTTCGGCCAGGGCATGGGGGACAAAGATATCGCCGCTGCCTGGTCCAAAGGAACCGTCTGGTTCAAGGTACCTCCTTCCGTACAGCTTAACCTCAACGGGAAAATACCGCCCGGCATAACCGCTAAAGAAATAGTATTAAACCTTCTGGCCCGGTTCGGAGCCAATAAATTGCTTGGTTATTCCATCGAAATGTACGGAGAAGTGACTGACCATCTTCATCTGAACGACCGTATCACCATCGCCTCCATGGCTACCGAAATGGGCGCTATCACTATTCTTTTTCCACCAAACAGAGAGGTACTCACCTATTGCGAACAGCAGTCCGGCAAAAAGATCGAACCCGTTTATGCCGATCCGGATGCCCAATATGAAAGGACTATCGACCTGGATGTTTCTTCTTTTGTCACCCGTGTTTCACGACCGGGCAAGCCCCATGATACCGTTCCTATCGACCAGGTAAAAAAGATCAAGATCGATTCTGCTTTTGTGGGCAGTTGTACCAACGGGAGTATTGAGGATATGCGTGTAGTGGCCAATATTCTGAAAGGACGAAAAGTTGCACCGGGGGTGGTACTTAAGATCGTTCCCACTACTGACAAGGTATGGATTCAGTGTCTGATGGAAGGTTTACTGAAGATATTTAAGGATGCCGGAGCCCTGGTATCAAATGCCGGATGTGCCGGATGTGCAGCCGGTCAGGTTGGCCAGAACGGTCCCGGAGAAGTGACGATCAGCACCGGAAACCGTAATTTCCCCGGAAAACAGGGAAAAGGTGAAGTTTATCTGGCCTCTCCGGCCGTTGTGGCTGCCTCAGCGGTGGCAGGATATATCACTACCCCGGATAACATCCCCGATAAACCTGCAGTCTTCGATATCCGTGAAAAAGAAGAACGTATCCGCAAAGCTTCCCAAAAACAAAAAAGCCATAATCTGCCCGTGGTACTGGAAGGACGCGTATGGATCATAGACAGGGATAATATCGATACAGACATGATCTTCCATAACCGGTACCTGACCGTTACAGATATCAGGGAGATGGGACAATATGCTTTTGATAACCTGGAAGGTTATGAACATTTTGCCAAAGAGGCAAAACCGGGAGATATCATTATTACCGGAAAAAATTTCGGCGCAGGCAGCTCACGGCAACAAGCCGTAGATTGCTTCAGGTCATTGGGCATACAGGCCATTCTGGCCAGATCTTTTGGCGCTATCTACGAACGAAACGCTATCAATGCAGCCTTTCCCGTCCTCACATACAAGGATCTGAAAGAAGCAGACATCCGGCAGGGTGACATCATCCGCATCAATCTGCAAAACGGCGAGATAGAGAATCTGAAAAACGGGAAAAAAGCCAAAACAGAACCTTTCTCGGAGATACAGATGGAAATATATCAAAACGGAGGATTGTTTTGAAGGTTGATCGTTGAACGAACCAAACCACTGAATGACCACTGAATGTGTAATATAAAAACTACCTATTTAAATACCTATTTAAATACGTATTTAAATAGGTATTTAAACCCAAATACAACTTAACACGTAACTTTAACAACTATGTCAGCCAAAACATTTGCAGAGAAGGTCCTCGGAGGGGTGGCGGGAAGTATTGTTTTCCGTCAGCCGGATATCGTATTATCACATGACAACACTTCCAGCATATACAAGACCTTTCGGAAAATGAATGGGGAGAAGATCGTTATTCCCGATCGTCTCCTTGTCGTACTGGACCACAATGCACCTCCCACCAGTGCCGCTCTGGCTACCCAGTACCAGTTTATCCGTGATATGGTCAAAGACCAGGGTATTAAAATGTTCTATGATGCAGGCAAGGGCATCTGTCACCAGATCATGTCCTACCATGCCCGGCCGGGGATGATCATTGTGGGCAGTGACAGTCATACCTGTACTGCCGGTGCTTTTAATGCGTTGGCTGCCGGCATCGACCGCACCGAAACAGCCGGTATCTGGAAAAGAGGCGAGACCTGGTTTCGTGTACCCGGGTCTATTAAGATCACACTTTATGGTAAACTGCCGGAAGGGGTCTTTGCCAAGGATCTTTCCCTATGGATCATAGGAATGATCGGTTCGGCCGGAGCCAACTATATGTCAATCGAGTACCATGGACCGGGGGTAAAAACCCTGAGTATCTCCGAACGCATGACCCTGGCGAACCTGGCCTCTGAGATGGGTGCTAAAAATGCGGTTTTCCCACCGGATGAGATCCTGGCCTCCTTTTACGGAGAGAAAGAAATCAGAGGCATATGGGCTGACGAAGGAGCACATTATGTACGGGAGCTGGAGATACGTCTTGATGAGCTTTATCCGCTGGTAGCTGCACCGCACCAGGTGGATAATGTGCATGCCCTGGCCGAAGTAGCAGGGACCCCGCTCAATGAAGGACTCATAGGAACCTGTACCAACGGTCGTCTGGATGATCTTCAACTGGCTGCCCGTTACATCGACGGCAAGAAAGTAAAAGAAGGTTTCCAGTTGCTGGTAGCTCCTGCCTCGCGCAAAATATACCTTGAAGCCATGAAAGACGGAACCATAGAAACGCTGGTGGAAGCCGGAGCGAACATTCTTTCGCCTTCCTGCGGACCTTGTCTGGGCACGGGACAGGGCATCCCGGCCGACGGCTATAACGTAATATCTACCGCCAACCGTAATTTCCTCGGGCGAATGGGCAACAAAAACGCTTCCATTTATCTGGCCTCACCGGCCGCAGTAGCCGTCTCCGCTGTTGCCGGGGTCATTACAGATCCACGGCCACACCCCGGCCATGAGACATTTCCTTATCGTCACGAGCCATCTCCCACGCTTACTATTCCGGAGGGAGAAAACCGTCGCATGAACGGGGTATGGAACTATAAAGAGGTAAATGACCTGAACACCGACCAGATGTTTGCCGGGAATCTGACTTATAATGTGCTCAGTTCAGATCCACAGGCTATCCTTCCCCACCTGTTTGCCGGCTTCGACCCTGGCTTTTCCAAAAATGTTAAACCGGGCGATATCATCATAGCAGGAGAGAATTTCGGTTGTGGCAGTTCAAGGGAGCACCCTTCCGTGGGACTAGCCTATGCAGGAGTTCAGGCTGTTATTGTCAAGTCCGTGAATCGCATATTCTTTCGTTCGGCTGTAAACCAGGGGCTGGTGCTGATCGTTCAGCCCGATGCTGTGGAAGCTTATCAACCCGGAGATAAGGTCTCCGTTCAGTTGGACAACGGGACCCTCCTTATCGGCAGTAAAACATTCTCTTTTGCTCCCCTGCCGGATAAGCTGATGGAGATCATTCACAAAAAAGGACTGGTAAACTGGATGAAAAAGGAAGAATGAGCAGACGAAAGAAAAATCTCCCCCTGATCGACAGGGCCGAAGTGGTAGATATTGCCAAAGGAGGCAAGGCAATTGCCCGTAAAGAGGACCTGGTGATCCTGGTATCTCATGCCGTTCCGGGAGATGTCATTGACATACAGGTCACCCGGAAGAAGAAAAAGTTTTATGAGGGGAAACCTGTACGTTTTCATACCTATTCTCCTTACCGGACCCGACCTGTCTGTTCGCATTTTCCTGTTTGTGGCGGCTGTAAGTGGCAGGATATGACTTATGAGGCCCAGTTGAAATACAAAGAAAAACAAGTAACCGACCAGATGCAGCGTCTTGCCGGACTGTCAGATGAGATACACAATGTCATGCTACCGATCCTGCCTGCCGATACTCCATGGTATTATCGCAACAAGCTGGAGTTTACCTTCTCGGCAAAACGCTGGCTCACCCCCGAAGAGATAGCATCCGGCAAACCTATAACCGAACCGGCCCTGGGGTTTCATATCGCCGGACTGTTCGATAAAATACTGAATATCACAGACTGTCATCTGCAACCCGAACCATCCAATGCCATTCGCAACTTTATCAGGGATTTCACCATGGAGAATGGCTATCCTTATTTTAATATCCGCGAACAGAAAGGATTGATGCGGAACTTGATCATCCGGACAACATTAACTGGCGAAGTAATGGTGATCCTCTCCTTTTTTGAGGATAACAGGGAAAAGATCACCCGGCTGCTGGATACACTCAGAGACCGTTTTCCGGAGATCACCTCCCTGCAATATGTCATCAACCCCAAAGGAAATGATACCCTGGAAGGACTTGAGGTCAAGGTATATCACGGAAAAGATCATATTGTCGAAAAGCTGGATGGTCTGTCTTTCAAGATCAGTCCAAAATCCTTTTTTCAGACCAACACCCGGCAGGCAGCCAATTTGTACCGTACCGTATTGGAATTTGCCGGTATAACAGTCCATGATACCGTCTATGATCTATATAGCGGGACCGGCACCATTGGACTTTTTCTCGCCTCCCATGCCAGAAAGGTTATTGGCATTGAGAATATAACAGAAGCTGTGGCAGATGCTCTGGAAAATGCCAGACTGAACCATATTGAAAATGCCACTTTCATCACCGGTGATACCAAAGAGCTTTTCAATGAATCGTTGTTCCGGGAGCAGGGCCATCCGGATGTTGTCATACTCGATCCCCCCCGCGCCGGAATTCATCCGGAGATCATAAGGATGCTCTTTCGGCAGGAACCCCGGCGGATCGTGTACGTCAGTTGCAATCCTGCAACCCAGGCACGTGATATACAAAGCCTGATGGAAAAATATACCCCGGAAAAAATACAGCCGGTAGATATGTTTCCCCACACCGATCATATCGAAAATGTGGTGATGCTGGAGAGGAACAGGAAGGGTTAAAACCCATCTCACAGGGATTATTCGCTTCGCTCATGATCCCTATGAGGGCATCGTCAAACAAAAATCAATCCCTCCGGGCTATTTTTTTTCTCTGCTCATCCTTTTGAAAGCAAGCTTTCAACGGACTCACAGATAAAAAAAACCCCGCTGCGCGGGGTTGATTTTTGTTTGCGGAGAGGGGGGGATTCGAACCCCCGGTACGGTTGCCCGTACGCCAGTTTAGCAAACTGGTGGATTAAGCCACTCTCCCACCTCTCCGGAAAAAGAATGTATTAACAAATATAGATCCACTAATTTTAAGAACCTGTTTTTTTGAAGCAGGGCAAAAGTAAAAAAAGGAATGATTTTTTCAAAAAAGTTGTCCGTAAAAAGAGACAATAACCTGTTCTTACAAGAAAGAACAGGCAGCTTCTTTTATCTTCCGGCAGAATTATTATTTTTGTTTCCTTTATTATCCATGATTTAAAAGGGCAATACATCCGGTATGCAACAGGTAAAAGAATTTCTGGAATTCCTTAACCAGTATCTGGGAGGAAGTCAATGGTTTGTTTTCCTTTTGTTGGGTACAGGCCTTTTCTTTACTATCTACCTGGGATTTCCCCAGATAAGGTATTTCAAATTTGCTGTTCGCATTGTCAAGGGCAAGTATGATAAGGATACGGATGTAGGTGATGCCAGTCATTTTCAGGCTTTGTCAACTGCATTGTCGGGAACGGTAGGTACCGGTAATATTGCCGGGGTGGCCCTGGCCATTCATATCGGGGGACCGGCAGCCTTGTTCTGGATGCTCATCACGGCCCTTTTCGGTATGACCACCAAATTTGTTGAAGTAACCCTCTCCCATAAATACCGTGATGTACTGCCCGATGGTTCCATTTCAGGCGGCCCCATGTATTACATGAAAAAACGGCTGAATATCAACCTCAGGAACGGTAAGATCATCCAAACCGGGAAATGGCTGGGCATCTTCTTTGCCCTGGCTACCGTACTTTCTTCTTTCGGCACGGGCAGCCTGCCACAGATCAACAGCATTTCCAATGCACTTTTTTCAACATTTAACATAAAACAGATCATATCAGGTGCCGTTCTGACGGTATTGCTGGCCCTGGTGATCATTGGCGGTATAAAAAGAATTGCAAAGGTTACCGCTACCCTTGTACCTGTTATGGCCATATTTTATTTTCTGGGTGCCCTTTTTGTTATCTTTTCCAATTACGAAAATATCATTCCTTCCCTGATCGCTATTTTCCGGGATGTTTACACAGGAACAGCAGCCGTGGGCGGATTCATGGGAGCCGGATTTGCCTATGCTTTCAACAAAGGGGTCAACCGCGGATTATTTTCCAACGAGGCCGGCCAGGGATCGGCGCCTATCGCCCATTCGGCTGCCCGTGCCCATGAGCCGGTATCCGAAGGAATGGTCGCCATTCTGGAACCTTTTATTGATACAATCATCATCTGTACCCTTACAGGTCTTGTTCTGCTGGCATCAG
>WFSC01000374.1 GCA_015486185.1 Bacteroidales bacterium
AAAATAACCACGTTTCATGACTTTAACTTTTTACAATAAAAAATTTCTTAAAACGAACTATCCCCGGGGCAGAGTCCCGAGGAATTCTTTGATTAAAAATTACAGATAACAAACGTAAAAATATTTTCTGAAAATAAGAATTACTTTTTATATTGATCTCATGTTTATTACTTTTTCGCCTATCTTTGTTGAAAAGAATACACTTTGTGAATATGCAGGATCGTACTCAATGAAACCTTTAATAACTTAAATAACAATATTATGAGACGTTCTTCCTTTAGCTTATTATCCATTGTAATTTTTTCACTCTTTATTGTACAATGGGGTTGCAAGCCTGTTAAAACTGAAAAATATGAAACAACAGAAAGACCCAATATTCTTTTTTGTCTGGCTGATGATGCTGCTTATCCTCACATGGGTGCTTACGGTACCCAATGGGTAAAAACGCCTGCTTTCGACCGTGTGGCAGACCAGGGGATTTTATTTACCCGGGCCTATACTCCCAATGCCAAATGTGCTCCTTCCCGGGCTTGTATCATTACGGGCCGGAATTCCTGGCAACTGGAAGCGGCAGCCAATCACTGGTGTTATTTTCCTACAAAGTTCAAAACCTATGCAGAAGTACTTTCGGAACATGGCTATTATACAGGATTTACCGGGAAACCCTGGGCCCCGGGTGTAGTTTTGAAGAAAAACGGAAAAACCCGTTACCTTGTTGGAAAACCCTGGCAACAGATAACCACCACCCCACCTACCAAATATATATCCAAAACGGATTATTTCGCCAATTTCCGGGCATTTCTTGACAACAAACCTGCCAACGAACCTTTCTGTTTCTGGTATGGGGGACATGAACCTCACCGGGGGTATGAATATGCGTCCGGCATACGGAAAGGGGGAAAACATATTACCGATATTGACAGTGTTTACAGGTACTGGCCCGATGTGGATTCTGTGCGTACCGACATGCTGGACTATGCTTTTGAAATAGAATATTTTGATTCCCATTTGGAAAAAATGCTGGATCTTTTAAAACAAAAAGGCATGCTGGATAACACCCTTGTTGTGGTAACCGGTGATAACGGTATGCCTTTCCCCCGTTGCAAGGGACAGGAATACGAACAATCGAACCATATGCCACTGGCCATCATGTGGAAAAAAGGCATAAAACAACCGGGCCGTGTGGTGGATGATTTTGTAAGTTTCATTGATTTTGCCCCGACTTTTCTGGAGCTGGCCGGCGTTGATCCGGCAAAATCCGGAATGCATCCCATTACAGGAAAGAGTCTGACACCTATTTTCAGAACGCCAAAGGCAGGGATCATTGATAAATCCAGGGATCATGTGTTGATAGGCAAGGAACGTCATGATGTCGGACGGCCCCATGATGAGGGATATCCCATAAGGGGTATTATAAAAGGAGGATATCTGTATATACATAACTTTAAGCCTGATCGCTGGCCGGCAGGAAATCCCGAGACCGGATACCTGAACTGTGACGGAAGTCCCACCAAAACAGTTATCCTGAACAGACACCGGAAAGACAGCACGGATATTTTCTGGAAATGGTCTTTCGGAAAACGACCGTCCGACGAACTTTACCATATTGCCACTGATCCGGATTGTATCCTTAACCTGGCTGACCAACTGGATTTCGAAAAGATAAAGGAAACCTTAAAAGATCAATTATTTAAAGAATTAAGACAACAGGGAGACCCGAGAATGTTTGGAAAGGGAGATGTGTTTGATCATTATCCTTATGCCGATACCAAAGACACCGCTTTTTACGAACGTTATATGAGAGGAGAAAAACTTTATACCGGATGGGTTAATAAAACGGATTTTGAGAAAAGATAAATCAGAAGACCTATGAAGAAGTTCAAACGTTATTGCAAAACACTTACCCTTAAAAACGACCCGGAACTGATCCGGCAATACAAGGAAGTACATCAACATGTATGGCCGGAGATCCTCCAGGGCATGAAAGAAGTGGGTATCCTGGATATGGAGATATACCTTTATCAAAATCGTTTGTTTATGATCATGGACACGGTACCTGATTTTGACCACGACCAGGCCATGGCAGAACTGGCCCAGAAGCCCCGGCAGAAAGAATGGGAAGCCTATGTGTCCCGTTTTCAGAACACATCTCCGGAAGCTACAGCCGATGAAAAATGGCAGGTTATGGAAAAAGTTTTTCAGATGGATTAGCTTGTCTGATTCGCACATTCTCACTCCTTAAACAAAGTAATATATTTGATATGAGAATAAGAATATTCCTGATTGCATTCCTTTCTCTATTGACGGTTCAATATACCATGGCACAACATGACTGGGAAAATGAGAATGTAACCGGTATCAATAAGGAAAGGGGTCACACTTCTTTTCTAAACAATGTAAATGATCCGGAGAATACGATATCGCTTAATGGCAGATGGAGTTTTATCCGGGCAGACAGTCCGGAGCATATTCCTGCTGACCCGGAACGTGTACGTTGGGATAGTATTGAGGTGCCTGGAACCTGGCAGATGCAGGGTTACGGTACACCTATTTATACCAATGTTGTT
>WFSC01000375.1 GCA_015486185.1 Bacteroidales bacterium
CCGATCAGGGTACGCTGGTAGTCGCCGGCAGGGATCCCCTGCGCCAGCACAGCCCTGTCGGCCAGATATTCATGGGTCTCTTTCATGGCACGGTTCATCAGCCAGACAAAAGGGTTGGGCCACTGAATAACGGAAAACAACTCCATCAGCAGCAGATCCCAGGTATGATGCTGCCGGATATGCTCTTTCTCGTGCAGGATCACCTCCACGATGTTCGGCTCATGCAACTGTTCCGGATGAACGAACACCCAGGTAAAAAACGAAAAAGGACTTTTCACATGCCTGTCCGCCACGATCTTTACACCATCCCGCCTGATCACCGATGACCTCCGTATCCGTAGAAATAACCGTAAGCCCTGCATCACAATACGCAACAACAGCACACCCGCCCCGGCCAGGTAGACCCATAACAGGAGATGAGAAACATCCGGCACAGAAGACACCGGGGAAGACGCCGGGGGTGCAGGCATCAGGGCCTGCTCAAAGGTGATATAACTGCGTGATATCACCTGTACCGATGACGGGTCCCCGCCGGGCAACAGCCGGGAGAGATCCGCCAGGGGGATCAGCAACGAAAGGACCACGCTGCCGAGAAAATAATAACGGTTGAAACGGAAGAAAGTCTCCTTCTGCAAAAAAGCTACATAAAAAAGGTAGAACACCGCCAGGGTGATCGCCGAACGCAAAAGATAAGAAATAAAAGGGCTCATAACTTTTCCTCCTTCTTTTGGATCTCCTCCCTGACCTCCTGCATGATCTGCTCGAGCTCCTGCAGGGAAAGATCATGCTCTTTCGTAAAAAAAGAGGCCAGTTGGGAGAAAGAGTTGTTGAAATATTTTTCCATCAGGTCCCGGAAACGGAATTTTGTATATTCATCCTTCGGGATCAGCGGAAAATACTCATACGTGGTGCCGTAGGATTTGTGGCTGACAAATCCTTTTTTCTCCAGCACCCGCACCACGGTAGAGACTGTGTTGTAGGCAGGCTTCGGGTCCGGCAGCCGCTCCAGGATGTCACGCACCAGCGCCCGCTCCATGTCCCAGAGGATCACCATCACCTCCTCTTCGGCTTTTGTAAGGGTTTTCATATTCTCTCTTTTATTCATGGACCGATCTTTACAGAACAAAGATATTACTATATTTTTAGTTATCCAACTATTTTTATAGTTTTTTCACTAATTTTTTAGTAAATAATTGTATATAACTGATCATCTGCCTCTTACGATCATTCTCCGCTCTGCCGGTAATTGTGGATGAAAGGTCAGAAGAGGCTCAAAAGTGAGAAAAGTGTGGAGCAAATTCTGATTTCTGAGTTGCCAGAGAAGACTTCACGCAGACGACGCAAAGGATCACGCAATGAACGCAAAGAAAAGTCGAGAAGTGTAAAAAGTGGAAAGAGTCAGAAGAGTACATAGGCGTAGTGCAAAGAGCAAAGAGTCAAAACAAGATACTCCGAGCTCTCTGCTCTGAGCTCTGTGCAAATCCACCCAGCAACTTGCACCCTGCACCCAGCACCCTAATTTCCACCTAATTTCGCGAGCGTCAGCGAGCTAATTTCTATTAATTTCGTGAGCGAAGCGAACTAATTTCTATTTGATTTCGCCGCGCAAGCGGCATAATTTCGCGACCGAAGGGAGCTAATCTCCTACTCAAAATCGGGATACAGCAAATACTTTTTCCGGATATTTTTAAAGGTATCCAGCTCCTTCTTCCATGACCAGCGGATAGTATATTTGTCCTTGCCGGCCTCGATCTGTTGGCGTAGCTGATCTGTTCCGGCCAGCTTTTCAAAATAGGCATTGAAGAAATCATCACGACTCCCCATTTCCTTATAGGCGTCCATCAGCCAATCCAGCACCAGATGCCTGTTGTTCCGAAGAAACCGCAACGGGATATTCCGCAGATCCACCCCGTAACATATTTGTCCCTTATATTTAGGGTTCATGCTGGCCCCTGGCTTACTCACAGGCGTAAAAGAAAATAAATGATCCGGATAATCCGGATGGCCGTACACCTCGAAAGGAAAATCAGTTCCCCGTCCTACGCTCATGATAGTCCCCTCAAAAAAGCAGAGGGAAGGATACAGATAGACAGCCCGCATATTGGGCAAATTAGGCGAAGGTTTTACGGGCAATTCATAGTATCTGCGATGGGTATAGTTCTTGCATTTAACCACATGCAGGTCACATTGTACCCCGTTCTTCAACCATTGCTCCCCGTTGAGCATGCGGGCATACTCTCCCGGAGTCATGCCATACACTACCGGTATGGGATCCATGCCGACAAAAGAACGGTAAGCGGTATCCAGCACCGGACCGTCCACATAAAAGCCATTCGGGTTGGGCCGGTCGAGCACCAGCAGCATCTTCCCCTGCTCAGCACACGCTTCCATTACCAGGTGCAGGGTGGAGATATAGGTATAAAACCTTACCCCGACATCCTGAATATCATAGATAACCACGTCCACATCCTCCAGATCCGATGGAACCGGCTTTTTATGCCTGCCATATAAAGAGCGTATAGGCAATCCGGTACGTACGTCCACCTCATCTTTCACGGTTAACCCCTCGGCTACCTCACCCCTGAAACCATGTTCGGGACAAAAAACCCTTTTTATATCAATGCCAAGTGATAAGAGCGTATCCACCAGGTGCACCGAATCAATCAAAGAGGTTTGATTGGAAACAATGGCAACCCTTTTCCCCCGTATCACAGGCAGGTAGCTTTGCATATCATAAGCCCCGGGCAGAACCGGCACACGGGAAAAAGAAGTGGCAGAGAGCATAATCATGGAAAAAAGAATCATCCCTGCAATTTTTTTGAAAAGTTTTAACATGTCGATGTTTCATATGATAAATTACCGGCAAATTAAACAAATATTTTCTTTTAGAACCGCTTCGCTTTAGCATAAATTTTAATCATCTCTTGTTGGTATATTTTACGAAGATTATAATTTATGCTCATTTCATAAAATTATTCACCGTGTTAGACGGGTTTTTTTACTTTTGCATGAAACATATACTGCCGCAAAGGTGAATACAGAACTTTTTATTGCCAAAAGGATCGTTACCGGAAAGGGAACAGAACAAAGGATTTCAAGGCCCGTTATCAAGATCGCTATTCTTGGTATTGCCCTGGGACTGGCAGTAATGATCGTTGCAACGGCAATTGTTACGGCTTTCAAACAGGAGATCAGTTCAAAAGTAGTGGGTTTCGGCTCCCATATCCAGATCATTAATTACGATACCAATACCTCGTACGAAACGGAGCCCGTCAGCAAAAACCAGCCTTTTTACCCCTCCCTTCAGGATATCCCGGGGATCAAACATATTCAGATCTTCGGGATAAAAGCCGGTATTATCAAAACAAAAAAGGAGATACAGGGAGTCGTACTGAAAGGCATCGGAGAAGATTTTGACTGGCATTTTTTTAAAAAAAACCTTGTTGATGGTTCCATCTTTCATGTCACTGACTCAGTTCGTACGAATAAGGTGCTTATCTCAAAAAAATTATCTGATCTTCTGGAACTAAAAACCGGCGATTCCTTTATTATGTACTTTGTCCAGGAGCCGCCACGCCTACGCCGGTTTACCGTATCCGGCATTTATCAAACCAGTCTCGAAGATTTTGACAAGACCTTTATTCTGGCCGACATAAAACAAATCCAACGGCTGAACAACTGGCGTCCGGATCAAATCAGCGGTTTTGAAGTAACCATAGATCATTTTCGTGACCTGGATAAAATGACATGGGTGGTAAGGGAAACCGTCGGAACTTCTTTTTCTAAAGATAAAACCCGGCTTCGTGTTGAGAATATCAAGGATAAATATCCCCAGATCTTTGACTGGCTGAACCTGCAGGACCTCAACGTATGGATCATCCTGATCCTGATGTTGCTGGTTGCTGGTTTCAACATGATCTCCGGATTGCTGATCCTGATCCTGGAAAGGATGAATATGATCGGCATCCTGAAAGCATTGGGAGCTACCAGTTGGAGTATCCGCAAGATATTCCTGTATCAATCAGCCTGGCTTATTGTCAAGGGTCTTTTATGGGGCAATGTGATCGGGTTGGGATTGTGTTTTTTGCAGAAGCATTTCAGCATCATCCCCTTAAATCCTGAAACCTATTACCTGACAACGGTACCTGTCAACCTTGACCCTCTCATCATCCTGGGCCTTAATCTCGGGACTTTGCTCATCATCGTACTCGTCCTGGTTCTGCCCTCCTACCTCATCTCACGCATCTCTCCCGTCAAAACGATAAGATACGAATAAAGCAGCTTATTCAATCATTCAATCATTCAATCATTCAATCATTCAATCACTCTCTAACAATATTCTTATAATGAAAATACCGGTCCATGATCTGTTCCACATAATTCACCGGTTCATCACCTCTGCAATATCCGTATTTCACTACAGGATCCAAAAAATATTTTTTGTTTGACAGGGCTTGCAGGTAATTACTTACTGCTTCCCATGAAGAGGGATCTTCGCCATATTTTCTTGCCAGACTTCGTGCATCCAATACATGTCCCAGACCTGTATTATAGGCAGCCAGTACAAACCTCACCATGGTATCCCTGTTTTGGATCCGTTCAGAAAAAAACTCTTCCAGCCAATGTAAATACTTTACCCCGACCTGTATATTCTCCCGGGGTGAATAGGGATTTTTTACATGATATCTTTCGATCAGGGAAGGCATGATCTGCATCAATCCCTTGGCCCCCGCCCAGGATGTTACATTCGGATTGAAACGGGACTCCTGATATATCATTGAGGCCAGTATAAGCCAGTCCCAGTCAAGTGAATCGCTGTACTGTTTGATCAGATCGTCATAGGGAGATATTCTTCCATTTCCCAGTACAAAATAATCACTTTTCACCATTACTTTTGACTTGGGATTCTTAAAATATTTATTATAGATCAAAGCATAGTCCAGAGATTTTTTAAATTTTGTAATCCAGTTGTTAACCACCGACAACAACTGCTGAGATCCTTCTTTTCTGACCCCCCAGGCCAGATTCTGCGGGAAACTGACCGGCGTAGAAACATCCAGAATGGAATAATAGGTTTGGTTGACCCTGGCTACATTCTCATCTGCAATAGTATAATCAATATCCCCTTTACTTACCAGTCTGATAAGAGTCTCAACTTCTTCATCCACCTGTATTATATGGATTGTATCCCCAATTTCGTCAGACAGGTGACGCAAACGTTCAACAAAGGAAGAATGTTTCTGCACATAAACCGTTTTCCCTGCCAAATCGATCGGATTTCTTATCAAATGCTTGTTTATCTGATCCAGGGTCATTTTCCTCCATCCTGCAGGCTTACGCTGTACCAATACCTGACGTGTCTGGCCTATCGGTTCGGTAAACCGGATTAAGTTTTTTCTCTCCTTTGTTATGGTAAGGTTGATCGCTATAATATCACAATCCCCTTCCCTGAGCATATGAAAACTCTTATCGAGATCATTCTCTACCTTTATCTCCAGATCAATATTCAGGTATTGAGACAGGGCTTTCAGTAGTTCATACTGATAACCCATGGGTTCACCCCGGTAAATAAAGTAATCGGTAGAATTAAAATCCGTCAGGGCCACCAGTTTTCCGCGTGATCTGATCTCAGGCCAGTCCCTGTGAATTACTTCAGTACTTCTTTTCTTTTGTCCTTTTGAATTTTTACATCCGTCAGTCCACAATGACAAAAGCAACAAGAAAAGAAAAAAAATAAAAATTTTTATGTAGTACTTCCCGATCACTACCACTAAGGTAAAAAAAATTAATCGTAAAATGTCCAGGAAACACCAAATTTAAAAAATAATTGATTCATTGGGTAGTTAACTACTGTAAAATAATGGGGGCCGAAAAGCATTGAAGAAAAATGCTGGAGCTTGAAAAAAAGACGCACACGCTGTACTTTCATATTCAAATAAGCATCCATAAAAGGATAGTTGCCGATCTTCGTTTTTTGCTGTACATAAAACTGCCCGGTTGCCGGCATATAAGCATATCCATACCAAGGTGTCTGATAAAACAGGTCCAGCCCTAATTGCATCTGTAACATTCCTCCGGTACTCTTAAAGTGAAAGGTATGGTTAAAAGCAGTAGAATTTCTGAAATTTATCAACGGAAGAGGCAATATGCCGGGTTCACTGGTTTGTTGTAAACACAGATGGTTTTGGAAAGAAAATTTCCAAAGATAAAAGTCCTTGTTAAGTTCAAGATTATATAAAACGATCGAACCGTCAAACTGTTCAGGTAAAGCCAGGCTGTCAAAATAGACATATTGGCTCAGCAGGGTGATCTGTAGTTGCATCCCTGCATGCCGGACCGGCGACCTCAGGGAGATTCCTCCTGTCAGATCTTTTATAAATTTGAAGTCATTGTCCCATATAAAATGATTGGAAGAAAAATGATTCAGCCGGTAAACGGGCCTTTTCAATGTAAAATCACCATACAGGTCAAAATAAACCGGCTTTTGTTCCTCTCCAATGATTTTCTGCATTTTTCCATGTATCTCCGTATTCCCTGATTTATAGCCGAACAAATACAGGCTTCCCTGTACTTTCCACTGGAATCTTTTGCCTATATTATTAAAGATCTCACCGAAAATCGCAGTATTTCCGATATAATGATTGTGTATATTGGTTATGGCAGTATCACCCGTACTAGCCGAATGACTATGAATGATCGTATCCGTTTTTCCGTTTTCGGCATATTTTTGCATCTCGTTACGCAAACCGAAACGGCTTCCCAAAGAGAACTTCTTCTCCGGGTTACTTCGCAACTCCAGAGCTACTTCATTTTCCCATGTCCTGTACCAGGCCGTATCATAAGTCAATATGGAATCATAATATACATTCCGGTAAAATCCCGACAAAGGATCATGGTCGGTATAGGAATGGCTTGTATTTTCATATTTCAGCCTATAGGACAATCTTCCCCACCCCTGTGGTAATTGGGGTTCGTCAGATAAAGCAGTGGTACTGTCTTTTTTCGAAGAAAATTTCCCAAATGCATAATAATTAAGGATTTGAAAGTTCATATTTTTCAGCAGGGTCCATGCTTTATTTTCAAAACCAAGTTTCACGGGGACATCCTTGGGCTTACTTGTTTCCAGAAACTCTTTATCTTTTATACCCCCATTTTCCTGCTCATATATCTTATTCACACTGATGTGGCCAAACAAGGCATACTTTTTCCCGAGATAACTGGTAAAAAAGCCGAATGTATTTTTTTTTTGCTTTTGAAAGTTATATTGGCCCTCTCCGGACAAAAAGTTCATTACCAGTCCGGCATTCCACTCTCTGTTAATATTTTGTGTATGAATAACATCAAGGATCTGTTCCTGATTAATTTTTTGTCCTGCCGAAGTATAAGTACCTTGCGTAAAAGGGGTACGGGCACGATAATACACCTGCTTGCCCGGATTAAAAATATAAGGTTTATAATATCGCAGAAAAAAGTCATCTGTTCTTTCGGGCCATTCGACAAAGCTGGCAGAAAAGGCAGGGGCAACGATATTTCCGGTCTTGATGGGATAACGGTAGTACAGGTAAGCAGGATCAAACACCTCAAAGCCGGCGACATTGGTATCTCTGGAAGCAGGCAAAATTCCGGAATCTTCATTCAGCATCCAGGCGATTACCTTTTGCTTTGTTTTTACGGTATCTGCCTTTTGGGCGGCCAGTGGCAGCAGGGGTACAAGAAGCAGAAATATGGTGAGTGTTTTTTTCATCACAGTCCACAAATATAGAAAAACATTAGGGGACGGGGAAAAAGTATAGGGAAGGCATAAAAAAAACCTCCGGCAGTACCGGAGGTTTTGAAAAAGTCGGCGACGACCTACTCTCCCGCTTTCGCAGTACCATCGGCGCTGATGGGCTTAACTTCTCTGTTCGGAATGGGAAGAGGTGGGACCCCATCGCTAAAGTCACCTAAAGTTTTTCCCGGCACGCCGGGATAATATTTTAACATATTGGAAGAAAGTGTAAAAGAGCCTTTCAGTTGGAAAGCTTACGGGTAATTAGTACTGCTCGGCTTTGACATCACTGCCTTTACACCTGCAGCCTATCAACGTCATCGTCTTTAACGACCCTTAAAGGAGATCTCATCTTGGAGGGAGCTTCGTACTTAGATGCTTTCAGTACTTATCTCTTCCAAACATAGCTACCCTGCGATGCAGCTGGCGCCACAACAGGTGCACTAGAGGTTTGTCCGCCTCGGTCCTCTCGTACTAGAGGCAGCTCTCCTCAAATCTCCAACGCCCACAACAGATAGGGACCGAACTGTCTCACGACGTTCTGAACCCAGCTCGCGTGCCATTTTAATGGGCGAACAGCCCAACCCTTGGGACCTTCTCCAGCCCCAGGATATGACGAGCCGA
>WFSC01000376.1 GCA_015486185.1 Bacteroidales bacterium
TTCCATAGCTGTCATACTGGTCAATGATATGGTCCATTTTGTCAGCATTCTTCACCATGGTCCGGAATTTATAGATCCTTATTGGTTTTCCATCTTTCCCAAGACTGTCCTTAATATAAAATATATCTTCAAGTTCAATTTCCGGCAACCATCTGATGTGACGAGCTGTTTCAATGAAGTCCCGGGCAAACTCCCTGACCAGTTGCAACGATCCCAGCACCTCTTCTTTCCAGTTACCATATAACAATCGTCCAATAACATTATACCTGAAATCAGGCCGGTGCATAACCGATGAAACCTGGCCGTTCAATTTCAGCACATGATCCGGTACATATTCCGAATAGGCATGATGTATGCGCAAGCTAAAGCCACTCCTGACTTTACCGTTTTTCTTAAACCGTTTCGTTTTTTCAAACAACCCGGTATTGGGTCCTGCCTCCGGATAAGGTTCCCGGGTTTTTATCGCCACAAAATAGGTCAGGTTTCGTATGGACTTATACTCAATGATATCAAACCCGTTATACACCAATCTGCCCAATGCTTCAGCCAGTGACAAAATAGGAAGCTTCCCTCCGGTGATCATGAAATAAACTCTTCGTATAAGACCAATTTTCGGGAAAACACGATGAAAGACATATTGCCAAAAAATGATCAGGCCGGCAACCAAAGTCTTTCTTTCCGCATGGATTCTTCTGTTTCTCTGCCGGTGGGTTTCCACACAACCTATGTAGATCCCGGCGCCCGGCAAGATCTCGTTTATCCCGGCGAAATATCTGTTGAGATCCGGATTTTCGTTTATTTTTTTCAGATCGACAACCGCCCGTACATTATTGACACGGGTAATATATTTAACATTACTTATCAGATTCTTTGAAGAAAGGTCATGTGAATAGGTTAACAAAACCTTGCTGATCCTCCTCAGATCAAGGTGACTCAAAATATATTTTAATACGGAAAAATTGGATTCCCGGACTATAGAATCTTCAAAACGGGTCCGGGTCGTTCTTTTGGAGATGTATTTTTTAACGATCTCCTCGGAAGGCATGATAGCAAAATTCCCTTTCTCTGAAAGGATCTTCTCCTCCCGTAACATGGGATCATCATAATTTACTTCCTTTTCCGTGATCATGCTTTTTCCAAAATTGTAATCCCTATTACCTATGTAAAAATCGAAAATAAGTTACGGTATTCACTGTTAATTTTCCAGTTTTGGGGCCTTATTTTGATGAATACAGGGAAAGCTATGACGAACGTGTCATTTTGTATTATGAATGGCCAGGATACAACACAATAAGCTGACACACACTGAGATACAGCATGTCTGATTTTCCCTTGAAAAAGCGGGAACAGCAAGGGCAGAGTATGTTAGGGACTGAAGGAAAGGAATTGGCAACAGAAGTCAGGAAGCTTCTTTCGTCACCTCAATAAAGAAATTTACGATCAGTGTTTTTCCTTTTTTCGGAACCACTTTGATCTGAAGGACATTTTTCCCGGGAGATAAATCAAGTACCTTAAAAAACAGGCCCTCCTCCGAGAAGGGGACCTCTTTATTATTGAGATAGAGTTTTTTATATTCTTCCGGCTTTTTGATCTTTCCGATCAAATTGATCTGATTCAGATTGATGCCATAAGCTCTTTTGCTGTTAAACATCGGGAAAAGGATACTGAATGGCAACTCCGTCTTGAAATCATCATCAGGAATAACAGTCGTATTGTTCTGTATCAGTATGTACGATGATTCACTGGATACCACCTTTTTATCCTGCGCCTGTACTTCAACAGAATAAACTACCGAAAAGAATAATATAACGATCAAATATCTAACGGGTAAAACCATTTCAGAAAGTATATTTTAAAGTGAACCCCGGCACACAGGTTTGTGTAACAACTGTTGTGCCAAACTGCAAATTATGCCTCCCCAGAGAAACCTTTGGCGGCTCTCCGTTTTTTGCCACCATGGTCCAGATCAGGTTCGTCAACCATACGGTGCCGGTCGATATGGCAGAGATCATTCTGTATCTTTTATAGTCTTCATAAGAATTGTAATAATCCTTGCGTTTCACAGGATCTGTTTCCTGGTCATATTTGTTATAGTTGGTCCGGGCCATCTGATCAAAATAAAGCGTAGTAGCCACACCACCATATCCCACAATACCCATCAACCAGTAAGGTTTATTGTTCCCCATTTTTAGATTTAATCCGGAACCCGGGAACAACAGAGAGGCAAAAAAATACTTTCCGTTTCCGCCCTTTTCAGTAACAGTCACCTCTACACTGGTCTCTGCCATAACCTTCACGTATAACACTTCGTCCATATATATGGAGTCAGCAGCCATATTCCAATAGATCACTTTGTTTGGACCACAGGGAACATTATTGCCTATATCTCCGGATAGTGTTTTGGGATAAAGCTTTTTCCCGTCAACAGTATGCACATCCAGCCATACATGAAATCGCTGGTTCTGGCAGCCCTTAAACTGATACCTTATGATCAGGGAATCATTCCTGAAGGTTAATTCCGGTTTCGTAACGGTTGGGACCGTCTGGGCCATAAGTGTAACCGGAAACAACAAAAATACATTGAAAAAAAAGAGAAACAATTTGATATGTAAATATTTACTCATTTCTTATATGTTTAAAATGCAATGCAATTTAAGAAATTTATTTTATATTTGTTAAAATGCAAGAATAGAGTCTGATAATTGTGACACAATAATAAAAACACACATGCCATGAAAACATTAAAAACCATTTCCTACCTTCTGATTTTCATCCTTTTTGTTTCCTGCAGTACTAAACCCAAAGAACAGCAATTATGGAACGGAAAAGACTTCGCCGGTTGGCATTTTGTTTTACAGGATAGTAGCATCACACCCGCCGGTAACTGGAATATCAATGAGGGTATTATCCACTGTAATGGAAAAGTTAACGGGTATATGCGAACAGAAAATGTTTATAGTAATTATGAACTGGAAGTAGAATGGCGCTGGCCGGAACAACCGGGAAACAGTGGTGTTTTGATCAATATGCAGGAACCGGACAAGGTCTGGCCCAACTGCATTGAATGCCAACTGAAATCCGGAAGCGCAGGTGATTTCATCATCATCGGTCCGGGAAGTATGAGGGTTGGTGATTCTTTATATACAAGTACCAAGTTCAAAATTATCCCGAAAATGCATGAAAGTTCCGAAAAACCGGCAGGCGAATGGAACCATTACCGGATCATCAATACCAAAGACTCCATTATCTGTTACGTCAACGGCATACTGCAGAACAAGGGTTATAATCCTTCCATGAAGGAAGGACATATTCTCCTCCAGAGCGAAGGGGTGCCTATTGAGTTCAGGAATATACAATTGAAGCCCCTGCATTAAATATACCGGGTGCTGGATAGAAAACTTAAAGGCTAAAATCCAAAGGCTAAAGCTTAAAAAAACAAGTAAAAAAGTTGCAAGTTCCTGGTTGCTGGGTGCTGGTATTATCCCCTATTACCTACTAAATTTATCAACCTATCAA
>WFSC01000377.1 GCA_015486185.1 Bacteroidales bacterium
ACGAGAAAATCATGCATGTGCAGTTTCTTAACAATCCCGGAAGGTAGATGATAACTCAAAGAAACTTCCCTGAGTTTGATAAAGTCGGCATCAAACGTAGAGGGAGACATAAAGCCCCAGGGATAACTGACCACATAAGGAGTAAAGGGGATCGGGTTATTATCTCCGAGGTTTTCACTATATGTACCATCCGCATTCTGCACCACACCGGGAACAAATACTCCATCATAAACAGTTACTCCACTCCAGTTTTCCGGCAGGCCACCCATGTCATAGGCTGCTCCGCCTACGACATGAAAACCATTTTTGATATATTTATCTTCATTAGCCACGAGCCAGTCCCTCAGTTCTTTCCCGGTACGTCCACCGGGGTTAATAACCTTTTTAAGCCAATCTTCCGAGTTGGCATCTTCGGCCATATACCGGAAAGTCTGTGATACATATTGTCCTCCCTTTCTCCAGTCGAAGGTCATGCTCAGGGTAAATCTCTTATAGGTTAAAGAGGTTTGCATCCCTACCAGGACATCCGGGTTATAATTGCCGATCTTGTTTTTAGTATTTTCAACCTTGATCTCCTGCCACTCCATATCCGATCCGCCGATGATGGGATAACCATAATACGGAGAGCTTTTATCCGTAACTTTAACAATCTGGGCATCATAAAGGTCTCCGATAAGGTCTCCTTCATAGGCCCAGGCACCTCCCTTGGCATCACTCCAGAATTTGATCAGGTCTATTCCCGGAGCAATTTTTGTCAGGCGGGTACGGTTACGTGATAAGTTAGCTGAAATATCCCATGAAAAATCGCGTGTTTTAACCGGAGTACCACCCAACATGAATTCCCATCCCTTGCTTTCAATCAAACCGGCATTGATATTCACACTACTAAAACCGGAAGAAGTGGCAATAGGTATATTCCTTATGATCTGATTTTTATTATCCACCTCGTAATAGGTACCGTCAAATCTGAACCGGTTGCCAAACAACCGTATCTCCGTCCCCACTTCCCATGATGTTGCCTGTTCGGGCTTCAAATGAGGTGTCAGGATCGTGCCGGGTTTGGCCAGCCGGGTAGCATCCCCCCATTGACCTGCATCATAATAGGTAGGATAAAGCTGATACGGACTGGCATCATTCCCGACCATGGCCCAGCCACCTCTTAATTTCAGCAGATCTACCTTATCTCCCAAATGAAGCATCTGGTCCAGTAATAAGCTCAATGATGCCGAAGGATAGAAATAAGAACGATTCTCTTTAGGCAGGGTACTGGACCAATCGTTCCGCGCGGTCAGGTCCAGATAGATCATGTTGTTAAATGACAGATTGGCGGTCCCATATACACTGTATATAGCCTTTTGACTGAGGCCACTGCTGTAATCCAACGCACCGGATTTGATGTTCCTGACATTGTAAACATTCGGAACAATCAGACCGGCAGAAGGCTTGGAGGCATTTCGTAAAGACCGGCTATCCTGATACAAGGTATTTCCTCCCGCAGAAACGTTCATGCCGAATTTATTGAATTGCTTGTTATAGGTAAGGAGAATATCGGCATTCCTTTCATAATTCCGTATGTCTATGATACCATAAGCGCCGTTGTTGGGTTCTTTGGTAAAGCTGGGTGCGATCTTGGTTTCGCGTTTTTCACTGTAACTATCAAGATTGTAACGGCCTCTTACCGTAAGATCAGGTAATATCTGCCACTCCAGGGTCAGATTTCCGAAGATCCTGTTCCGGTTGAATCCGTTATTCACTTCATAGGCCAGGAAATACGGATTGTTATAAATGCCGGTAGTTTCCGATTTTTGCTGTATTCCCTCCTGACCGGGCTCCCAGTACCGTTTCAGATCCAGTATGTTAATATTCAGTGGCACCTTATAAGCCCACTCCAGCGGATTGGTTCCCCGGTTGCTGGCAGGACGGTTATTGGCCCAGCTATTGGTAATATTAATATTGGCGCTGATCGTAATCTTTTTACTTGCTTTTATGTCAGAACCTATAGAAAGATTATTTCTGTGCAAATCAGCATTGGGGATAATTCCTCTGTTGGTCATATTGGAAACGCCCAGTCTGTAATTCAGTGCACCATTATTATTTGAAATGGATATCCCGTTGGTTGTTGTGATGCCGGTTTGCACAAAATTAGCCACATTATCAGGATAGGAAACAACCGGAATAGGGACTTTGTGGCCATTTGCATCCACCGGACTCTGCCACTGGATAGCATAATAACCTTTATCACATTCGATACCTGCACCTGCTGCCTGGGCAGGATCAATAACCATTGTAGTGCCTGGTGGCAGATCTTCCGGCCGGAAAGAAAAATACCCGGAAGC
>WFSC01000378.1 GCA_015486185.1 Bacteroidales bacterium
TAATATTCTTCTTTTCTTCCCGGTCATGCACATGGACATGTTCATCATGATGTGTATGTACGTGTATATGTTCCTTCCCGTCTGCATGAATATGCATGTGACTGTGTGGTTTATTCAGCCAGGCCCGCCGGATGCCCCACAGCATATATATAAATCCGAAAGCAATGAACAGCCAGCCGGCAATGCTTCCCCGTACGTTCTCGACCTGTGTTACTTTCTGTATCCCGAGGCCGGCAGCCACACCAATAAAGCCCAGCACCACGGAACCCAGCACATGACCTGTTCCCCCAAGGATGGTGATCAGTGAGGTTTTTATCATTGACCATCGTCGCGCTTTCCCCATGGCAATAAAGGGAAGATAATGATCAGGCCCGAACAGCGTATGAAGAAAGGCAACCGTACCTGCCGTAGTTACAAGAATATCCAGTTCTTTGGTCATCTCCTGCGTATCAAAAACTTAATCAATCACCTTACTCATCATCAGGTCTCCGTACTCAACCCCTTTCATGCCGATCAGTTTATCCGCCAGCTCCCTGATCTCATGTGCCCTGCCTTTTACGGCAATGGTCTCCAGACAGGCATCATGGGTTACATGGATATGCTGCAACGCCAGAATTAAAGGTTGGTACTCATGCTGGATATGTATGGACTGATCGACCACATCCCGTTTATGATGATCATATACCAGGAGGATGGCACCTGTCACCGTTGCATCTTCTTCCCAGCTACGTTCCACTTTATATTTTTCAATCAGAAAAGCAATGGCCTGCGACCGGTTCGGAAACGAGCGGTTCACTACCAATTTATCCAGATCTTCCAATAATTCTTTTTGCAGGGAAACCCCAAATCGTTGTACAGCCATAGTGTTACTCTTTTCGACAAAAATAACACATATTTAATTACTGTTAAAATTTCCTCAATAAAATTTAAAAAAAGAACCAAAAAAAGAACCATTTTATACCTTTGGGGCCTTAAAAACAAAAATTATGGTTCGGTGGTCCCGTAAGGGCTTATGGATTTCATGGGGTATTTTACTCTTATTGGACCTTTCCATGCGTGGGGAGGCCTGGCTGGTGCATTCGGTTACCGGGCTCCGGTTTCTGGCCAATTATATTGTGTCAGCCATCGTATTACTAACCATTCTTTCCCTCTTTTCCTATATACGCAGGAAAGGGGTTTTCTGGAGCCTCTATTCACTGGTGATCATTTTACCGTTGATCATTGAAGGAAACTATTTTTTCGTCTATAAGAACTTTATTTCTCCTTCCGTCTTTTCGATCTTTTTTGAATCACCCGGGATGGTAACGGATACATCCGCACATAATCTGAACATCCTTTTAATCCTGTATCTCCTGATCTTTTCCATAATAGCAGGTATTTTCCTTTTTAAATACAGACCCCGGCGAAAATGGATCATTATCATCCCTGATATTTTGATTTTTTCCGGCTTGTTCATTTTTTTCATGTTGCACTGGTATAGCGTTTCCAATTTCCAGCACAGTGTATTTTCCTTTTACAACAATCTCACTTCTAACTTTTTTGTAAGCAACAACAAGACGATTCATCCGCACAGGGCACCGGTATCTCCGGTGAAAGCTGTTCCGGGCCACCCCAATTTTGTTTTTGTCATTGGCGAATCACAGGTATTATCACACATGAGCCTGTATGGTTATAAGCGAAAAACCACCCCCCTTCTTGACTCCCTGTACCGGCAGAAACGGATCATTCCGCTCCACAAAGCCGTTTCTATCGGGAACAAGACCCGTTTTAGTGTTCCCTATATGCTGGTTGGGTTAGAGGGACCGGATCCCAAAGGCGCATTTTACCGTTATCCTTCCCTTTTCGATTATATGAAAGCTGCCGGATATCATACCTTATTTATTTCGGCCCAGGATCTTCATTGGGGCTATCTGGATAAATATTTTGATGACGGATCGGTTGATCTGATCAGGGACGGTTCATATTTCAGCAGTAATGTCAATGTACATAAGGGAGCAGATGATCTCGTGGTTTTACCTCATTTGTTCAGTTTGCTGGAACAGTATAGTTCTCCTTTTCTGCTGGTTGTCCAGATGGACGGAAGTCATTATCCTTATAATATCCATTCACCCGACAGTCTGAAAAAGTTCCTGCCGGAGACATCTCCCAACTGTGTGAATGCTTTTGACAATACATTGATCGTCACGGATACTTATCTGACCCGTCTTTATGATTATCTGTGCCGGCATTTCCCCAACACTTATATGTTTTTCACCCCCGACCATGGCCAGAATTTTGGTGGATTGAACGGTCATTTCAATGATAATTTCAAACCTGATGTATATCACAATGCCCTGATCGTTTTTCCTCCCGTAAAGAACAACCGGCAGATCCGGTTGATCAAAATGGACCAGGGCCGGTTAACTTCACAGGCAGATATTTTTGCCACCGTTCTTGATCTTTCGGGAATCCGTCCACAATACCAAATTGATGGCATCTCTATGGCCGACACAGCCCATTCACACAGGTATGTCACCTGCAGCGAATATATGCCTACTTTTCATAATGATCCTGTCGGCATTGTGGTAGATTCTACCCTGCAAACGATCTTCATTGACTTCTCCAAACATTCGGTAACCGATTACAGGACCGGGAAATATTACCCGTATCGCCGGCTTGATCCCGGGATAAAAAAGATGCTGGATTACAGATTACAAAGAAAAGAACCGCTGAAGATCGCCAATCGTTGAATGTTAATAGGAGTACAGCATTTACTGTCTCTTTTTCTTTAATATAGTTTCATTGGTCATTCGATAGTCATTAGGCTGCTGTGCAGCCGAAATTAGCTCGCTTACGCTCGCGTAATTAGCGGCTGACGCCGCGTCATTTGTTCGGGCTGCGCCCTCACGTCATTCGATAGTTATTCAATAGAGTTTATTAAAGAAGCTTTCCCAGCACCCAGGAACCAGAAACCAGGAACCAGGAACCAGGAACTAAAAACTCTTTTTCCTTTCCACTTTAGCCTTTGAGCTTTTTCACCTCCTCCCTTTCCCCTCGATACCTGCCGGCCGGTTTACCTCCTGCCGACAGGCAGGCAGCCGTCAGCAGTTTATTTAATGCATATAGATTTAACCGGCTAACACTTCTTTACTTGTTATCAATTCAATCCCGGCTATTTCCATTTCTTTCAGTGCTTTGTCTATATCGCCCGGATGAAGATCGATGCCCCGCACGGCATCGGTGATCACAAAGGTTTTAAAACCTTTCCTGACGGCATCCATCGCCGATGCTTTCACGCAATATTCGGTAGCCAAACCGGTAAAATACAACTCATCCATACCCTTTTGACGTAA
>WFSC01000379.1 GCA_015486185.1 Bacteroidales bacterium
ATCCTTTCTCTTTTCATATCTCAGTTCCATAATGAATCCGGATGTAAAATTAAGAATTTTTTACCTATTATCCTCCCAATTATCAATACGTAAAATACCTGGATTATTTACCAGATTGACTCATTATTATGAAAACTCCCAAATACGCATCTCCCTTATTCTCGAAGATAAATTAAATTCCGACCGGCAGAATCCGGGTTGGAAGGAGGTCCACCAGCCAATGTGAGGTACAAGGTCTGGGTGGAATATAATTAGGATGCAAGTTCCGGTTCAACACTCATTGCAGATTACGATACAAAGCTGTTTTAAAGCATAGATGCCGGCGTTACAGCGGAAGCGGGATGCCATTTCAAAAACAAAAAGACAAAAAAATAAACAGAATACAATAGTTTGTCCTTCTTTTTTTGCAATTTTACGGAAAAGATTTTATCATGAAAAGATACTTTCTCTTTCTGTTTATTGGGAGTATAATCTCCCTGTTCCTTATTTCTTCCTGCCATAGAAACGAAAAGACACTTTTACCAGGCCCCCTGTCGGACGGTTCCGTACTGTTACCCAATCACTATCGTCTTACACCTGCCGGGAAGCAGATCCCGGTCGGGGACCTGCCGTTGAATATGGCAGTCAGTCCCGATGGAAAATACCTCGCCGTAACCAACAACGGTTACAGCGAGCAATTTGTTTCCATCATTGACATTGCCACACAAAAGCAGATACAAACCCTGCCGGTACAGGCATCCTTCTTCGGGCTGGCTTTCAGCGACGACGGGAAAAAACTCTTTGTCTCCGGCGGGGGAAGGGATCTGATTTACTTTTTTTCACTCGAGAATAACCGGTTTGTCAGGACCGATTCAATGAATATTCATCCCGGTTCCAGAGAAGAATGGTTCATAGCCGGACTGGCCTCCGCCGACCACGGAAAAATACTGTATGCCGTTACCAAGACGGCTAAAAAACTGCTTAAGATTTCCGTGGCACAGAAAAAAGTCATGCGGACCCTTTCATTTGATCATTTTCTGTACGACGTAAAGTTATCCGATGTCCGGGAAAAGCTGTACATCAGTATTTGGGGAGGAAAATCTGTGGCTGTGGTCAATACGAGGGATATGACAGTGATCAAAACCATTCCTGCAGGGGATCATCCCAACAAATTGGTACTGGCAGGTGACGGACGTTTGTTTGTTGCCAATGCCAATACTGATAATATTACGGTAATCAATACCCTGTCGGATCAGGTCATAGAAACCTTTTCCCTGCTGCCGTACCACGGAGCTCCCTATGGTACCACACCCAACGGGCTGGCTATTTCTCCCGATGAGAATACGCTTTATGTTGCCAACGCAGGCAACAATGATGTGGCGGTCATTGATATCTCCACCCCCGGTCAATCACATCTCAAAGGTTTGATCCCTGCCGGCTGGTATCCTACAGCCGTAGCTTCATCCAAAGACGGGAAGACTCTGTTCATTGCCAATGGCAAGGGAATACGTTCAAAACCCAACCCGAAGGGACCACAGCCTACACGCAAAAGAACGCCTGAAACACAATATATCGGCAATCTTCTTTGGGGTACTGTTTCTGCACTGCCTGTTCCCAATGCCACCCAATTAACTTCCTATACTTCGGAAGTAAAGAAAAACAACGGATGGGAAAATACAGAACAAGAGAATAAAAAAGATCCCACCCTGCACGCGATCCCGAAACCGGGAGGCTCTTCCCCTATCAAACATGTAATTTATATTATAAAGGAAAACCGGACCTATGACCAGGTATTTGGGGATATGCCTCAGGGTAACGGAGACTCGTCCCTGGTGTTGTTCGGTAAGAATGTGATGCCCAATCACCACAAGATAGCCAAAGAGTTTGTCCTGTTTGATAATTTTTACGTTGACGCGGAAGTCAGTGCAGACGGACACGAATGGTCAACAGGAGCCACAGCCACTGATTTTGTTGAAAAGATGTGGCCTGCCAATTACTCCCATCGTGGGCAGGGATATCCCGCCGAAGGGAATTATCCTATTGCCTCTCCTGCCATCGGTTATATCTGGGACATGGCGGCCCGGGCAGGAATAACCTATCGCAGTTATGCGGAATTTATTCATATAGGCCACGATTCAAGCGGTACATTTTACTATACCAACATGGATAAACTGAAAGGGCATTTCGATACGCAATTCAGACCCTGGGATCTGAACTATCCTGACACCCTGCGTGCTGCCGAATTCATCAGGGAAATGCACGAATATGAAAAAACCGGCAACTGGCCAAACCTTATGATCATGCGGCTTCCCAATGACCACACTTACGGAACTGCCAGGGGAAAACATACCCCCCGTTCCATGGCTGCAGATAATGATCTGGCTTTAGGGAAGGTATTCGATGCGGTTTCTCACAGCAAATTCTGGAAGGAAACAGCCATTTTTGTCCTGGAAGATGACGCACAAAACGGTCCCGACCATGTGGACGCCCACCGTTCCATTCTGCTGGTGGCCTCTCCCTATGCCAAAAGAGGATGGGTGGATCATACCATGTACAGTACGACAAGCGTTCTCCGGACCATCGAACTGATCCTGGGCATGAAGCCCATGAGTCAGTTTGATGCTGCCGCTTTTCCGTTAACTACGGCCTTTACCGATAAACCGGATTATACACCCTATGTGCATGTAAGGAACTCCTGGCCCATGGACAGGTTCAATCCCCCCGGCGCTTATGGCTCGAAGCTTTCCATGTTAATGAACTGGGATGAAGCGGACGAAACACCGGAACAACCCCTCAATGAGATCCTGTGGAAATCCATCAAGGGAGAACAGGTTCCCATGCCCCCCATCCATAATCTGAGATACAAACAGTTGTTCCGTTAAAATACCACTGTCCAGTCAACCGGTTTCTCCTGCCCTTTCAGGGTTAGCCGCAATAAGTTACCGTCAACTTTTTTCGACCGGATCGCTGTATTGGAGGAAACTTTGGAAAGGGACATATCCTCCGGAACAAAGATATAAAGTGTATAATCTGTCCCGGGAACCGTGGCGGAGGTACCGGTAAGTTCTTTCTTTCCATCGTCCCATGACAAATTTTTAATACTGTAAGCACCTGATATATGTCTCGAAACGGCTATAACCTGCGGGTGATCCGTCAACTCCCGGATGATCAGGGCCCGGACCCCATGCTCAGGGATATCCAACGTGACAGAGTCAGAATAAACACCCAGTAATTGTTTTGACCAGTAATCAAAAACAACATATTTTTTACCGGGATAAAGCCCAAAGTCCCGGATCAGGTCCACCGTCTTTGTACCGGTTTGATCAGCCCAGTTATATACAGCCACCACGTCATAGGCGCCGGTTACGGCATTGACTTTCATGTCCAGTGCTTTCGGGAAAGAAGCAGGCTGTGGCCTGACGACCGGTTCGCAACGGTAAGGATACAGGTCGATCGCATGGATGGGCATTGCCGGCATGGTGGCACGGTACAATTCAAGACGGTCAGCAGGGAGCCCGTTATCAATTTCCCTGTGGATAGCACGTTTGAATCTGTCTTTCGGGGGGGGATCAGCCATAAAATCGCTGATAATATATGCCTGCCCTGATAAGGCAATGGATGTAACGATTGTTTTTGCTTCATCCATGGTCAAGGGTGGCCTGAGCTGCACATCATCCGGATCGGACCACCAGCATATCCCGTTCAGATAATTGGCCCCGAACAGGGATTTGAAATAAGTCTGCATTGACATCCTGCTTCCTTTTGACGGATACCACTGAGCCAGGTCATCGCCACCGGTGCGGGAGCCGTCGAACAGGCCAAAGCCGCAACCTACCTCGTGCATGGCACAACCCAGCAGGTAATTGTCGTCGCCCATGATCTCGCGTATCGTCATCAGAACATCACGGTACACTACCCGGCTATCCCGTGTTGAGTCATAGGCCTGGCTTCTGTTCTTTTCATAATAATTCATCCAGGTACCCCATCCGCCGGCCTTCAAATATTTAAGGCCCCAACTATTTACAAGGGTATCAAACATCGGGATCAAATGTTTTTTCATAACTGCCGGATTTGTATAATCCAGCCTGACAACCGTTTTATCAGCCGTACAACAGGCACCTGACAGTTTACCGTTCTTATCATGGAGGAAAAAGTTTTCAGGATATTTATCAGCCATAGAAGGTTTTGAATAGTTGGCCCCGTAAGCATTAAGCCAGAGCCCGGGTTTCAGACCTTTATTAAGAATATACCTGAACAACCATTTTCCACCTTTAGGAAAAGCCTCTTTGTTCCAGTCCAGGTAGTTGGCATCCTCACCACGGGTATAGCAGGCATCCAGTTGCACATATTCCAATCCGTAAGGTTTCAACAACTGTGCCAAGGCATCGGTCTCTTTAACCATATCGTCTTCGTTAGCAGTCATATAATAACAATACCAACTGCTCCATCCTGTCGGTGCACTGGTAAAGCGTTTGGGGATAGGTTTATAAACCGGTGGAAATTTTGTTTTCTGATATTTTGCCAGGCCCACCACGTTATTATAATATTCAGGAACCAGTGTAATGTATTCCTCTTTCTCAACGGGGAATGATACCTTCATAATTTCCATCTCCTGTTCGTCACGTGTCAGTTCACTGTTATCCGGAAACCGGATCAGGATATCCGTTTTTCTGTCAAACAGACTGTGGATATTCCTGGCAGATACAAGCCCCAGCGCTGTGTACATCACTCCGTTGTCCTGGCTTTTTTCCCTGGCAACGATCCTTTCTTCAGAAGCCGGAGCGGCTCCTGCCAGCACACCATTGCCGGCAGAACAATGAACCTTCAGCAAATCGGGTACAGCCGTAAAAGTCCAGTCAACTTTCTCAGGTGTCGAAGTCTTAATGGTCAGATTATCTCCTTCCACCTTCACCGTCCATCCTGTCAGGGGTATCAGTTTTCCGGAATGATCTTTCAGGGCCAGTTGTACATTTTGAAGCACAGTGCCAAGACTGTCATGACCGGCCGTAACGGTGCTCTTTTGTTTGTCAACCGTTATCTGCCAGCCGTTCCGGTCAAGTTTGCCGGAGGAACATGCCGAAAGGCCTGCCAGAAAAAGTACCAGTAACAGGCCTGAGATGTTTTTGTTTATTTTTTTCATGAGCAAGAATTTAATGAAAGTTGGGTATAAAATAATTCTGTTAAAAATATTAAAAATACTAAAGTTTTGCATAAATAAATAATTTATTTTCGTCAGGCATACGGTACCCGGGATCCAACAACCTATAGGCCATGTTCTCAAATTACATTCCTGTAGCATACTGCTACACAGATTATTATAAGCAGTTTGAAAGATTTCTACGTAGTTCCCTCAGTAGAAAAACAGTCCATATCTTCAACGTATCAGATCTTTTTCGATCTGTTCCAATGTCTTTCCTTTTGTTTCAACCAGTTTATTCCGGATAAAAAGGAAACCTGCCAGGCTTATCCCTGCAAACAGCCAGAAGCTGCCTGAGGCGTGTATGGCCTTATTCACGGCAGGAAAGGAATAAGCCAGGATAGCATTGGCGGTCCAGAGGGCAAATGTGGACACAGCCATAGCGGCGCCCCGCACCCTGTTGGGAAAGATTTCGGAAAGGACAACCCAGGTGACCGGGGCAAGGGTCATGGCATAAGAGGCAATGGCCAGTATCACCAGCAGCAACAGAGGCCATCCCTGCAAACCGAAAGTATAAAATGTGCCTAATATGCTATAGATCAGAGCCAGACTGCCGGCACCGGCAAGCATAAGCTTTTTCCTTCCGATCTTATCTACCAGGGTCATGGCTATCAATGTAAAAACCAGGTTCACACTGCCTGTAATCACTATATTGAACAACATATCCGATACCGAATAACCGGCAGCAGAGAACACCTCTTCGGCATACATAAAGATCACATTGATGCCGCACCATTGTTGAAAAACAGCCAAAACCATCCCGATGAGAACCACAGGAAAAACAGAAGGTGACAATAAAGCCTTAAAATTCATCCGGTGAGAATCATTTTTCAGCGATGCCCGGATATCCTCCATTGCCCTGTTTGCATTTTCTCTCCCGCTGATTTTTTCCAATATGGAAAAGGAACGGTTGTATTTTTGTTTTTTCGCCAGGAATCTCGGGCTTTCCGGCACGAACCACATCAATATAAAAAATAGGAGGGCAGGTACGGTTTCAGCCCAGAACATCCAGCGCCATCCGGTCTGACCATTCCATGATCGCAGAATATATGTGGCATCAGCCCCTTCCGGGACAGGTTGTGCGATCAGCCAGTTAACGACCTGTGCCAACAGGATCCCGATCACGATAGTCAATTGATTGATGGAGACGAATTTTCCCCTGACGGGCGCCGGGGTAACCTCGGCAATATAAACCGGCGAAAGATTGGAAGCCAGCCCGATACCCAGTCCCCCGAGGATCCGGTACGAAATAAAAGCGGTAAAAACGGAAGATGCCCCGGTACCTACTGCAGAAACGGTAAAGAGAACTGCGGCCAGGATCAGCAGGTTTTTCCTGCCATACCGGTCGGCCAGCAAACCCGACAACACCGTTCCTCCGACACATCCCACCAGTGCGGCACTGATAGCCCATCCCTGTAAAAAAGGTTGACTGGCAATGGAAAAAAACTGCTCGTAAAAAGGTTTGGCGCCTCCTATCACAACCCAGTCATAACCAAATAACAATCCCCCCATTGCCGACACCAGGGAAATGGCTGTAATATATTTCAGGTTATAGGCAGACTTTTTACTTTTCACCTTTGATGTAATCCACATTCCTTTTTTTCAGGGGTTTCCCACCACCATCGTCCCGACCTCACGTCTTCTCCCGGTTTAACGGCACGTGTACACGGTTGACAGCCGATGCTGGGGAATCCTTTATCATGCAGCGGGTTATAAGGAACTTTATGTTTGTGAACATAATCCCATACTTCTTCTTCGAGCCACTCGGACAAGGGATTAACTTTTATCAACCCATTTTTTTCATCCCATTCAACATGCTGGGTCAGGATACGGGTAACGGATTGTTCTGTACGAAGGCCGCAGATCCAGGCATCCAGCCCCTTCAGCGCACGGGCCAAAGGTCTGAGCTTTCTTACGTCACAACATAATTTCCGGTTGGCCTCACTCTTATAGAACAAGTTGATCCCGTGCGTATTTACCATATCTTCCACTTCCCGGTTATCCGGAAAATAAACATGAATCCGGATGCCATAATGATCATTTGTTTGTTGGATCAGATCATAGGTCTCGGGAAACAAACGCCCCGTATCGAGGGTAAAGATATCTACGTCTTTCTTTACATTAACAGCCATATGGGTAATGATCTGGTCTTCCACTCCCATACTACTGGAGATAGCTACTTTTCCGTCAAATTCATTCAGAAACCACGCAATGATCTCTTCAGGTGCAGACTTTTTAAACCTTTTATTCAGTTCTTCAGCCAGTTCTTTCATACAGCCATAACCCTCATAAATTTTACAAAGATAAACCGATCCGTGGAATCAGGCAAACAATATAACAAACAGGCATATGTTGATATTGTGATACAGGAAAAGTTTTCAGGAGATCAACCTGCTTTTGTTTCAATAAAATTAAACGGTACTCCCAGAACCGATGAATAATACTGACCTCTTTCCAGGATATCATCATCCCCTTCTTCATAAAACCAGTTGATCTTCAATTTTTTCTCTTCCTGGGCCAGTTTTGACAGGGTCTGGAGTATAGAAAGCACATATTTGGCCGAACTGCTGTTAAAATACTCGATGGCAATATCTATCACAGTTTCCCGGGCAGGATGGTCAATATATGCATCAACCCATTCAACCAAAGGCTCATAAAATATTTCCGGATTCTCATGAATAGAGCGTCCACTGATCTTAAAATATCCGTCAGTCCTGAAAACGATCGCAGGTGTTTTATGGGTTTGTTCTCTTATAAAATCTTCCATTAAAGAATAAAATTTAACAAAGGTAAAGATAATAAAATGAAATTAAATGACATGATTTTTTTTTCATCTTACAAAATCATCCTGGCCATAGGGACGGTATCCTGCGCATCAAACTGTCCCGCCAGGAACCTGAAATACCCGGTCATAGCGATCATGGCACCATTATCCGTAGTAAATTGCAGGGCAGGAAAATACACTTTCCATCCGTATTTTTCTCCCATTCCGGTGACTGATTCTTTCAGACCCGAATTAGCAGAGACACCGCCGGCCACAGCAATTTCCTTTATCCCGGTTTGTTCAACGGTCCGTATTAATTTTTCCATCAGTATTTTTATGA
>WFSC01000380.1 GCA_015486185.1 Bacteroidales bacterium
ATTTTATATTGGAAAGGAGTGGTCATTTGGATGACATTCAGAATTTGTTCCAGCGACTCTTTATGGATGAACTTGCCGGTATAACAATATTTTTTCAGGGAGGCATCCTTGAAAACGATATGGACATCAAACCATCTTTCCAGTTGATAGGCAATGTCTTCAAAGGATTCACTTTCAAAAACCAGCTCCTCATTTTTCCAGGCAGTATGTGATTTGATATTCACATCCGGGGATATGATGATCTTCTCCTTTGAAACGGTTGTTTTTCTTGTGCTGATGCTCATCAGCGGCAGCGTGGGCCTGTCTGCCCGGACATCATCAATCCTTATATTCGCCCCTTTTTTGATAAGGGTAGCTTTCTGGTCAGGCTTGAGTTTTATGGCCTGATAGGTGTTACCTGTTTTTCTCAATAAAGTTACAGATCCGTCAATCAATGTGGTTTCCACAATATCTTCCTCCGGATAAGCTTTTACATTAAAGCGCGTTCCCGTAACACGAATATTTAGGTCGGAAGTTTTGACCAGAAAGGGATTCCTGTCCGCTGTTTTTGTAACCTGGAAGTAGGCTTCACCGGAAAGCATGACTTGCCTGTTATGATTATTGAATGAAACGGGATACTCCAGACGGCTCTCCGCATTCAACCAGACAACGGTATTGTCAGGCAAAATAACCCTGGCTTTTTGACCTTTTGTCGTAATGACCTGGCAATAAGAGGGTATTTGTTTTTTTCCGGAGTGTCCTGGCTGGTAACGGTAGACAAACCAAGCGAGGGTAAAAGCAGCAATGAAGATTGCAGCGATCTTCAGAAACTCACGTATTTTCCCGGGATGTTTTTTCCCGGTAGGCGGATAATATCTTTTTTCAGCATGGACCTGCAACCGTTCTGAGATGATATGCCAGTCTCTTTCTTTTTCCCTGTCATTGGCTTTTTGATATACCTGGGAGGTTTCCCACAGGAATACCGTTTCTTCATACTTTTTCCGGTTTTCCTCCGCTGCATCCAGCCATTCCTGTAAAGTACGGTTTTCTTCTCCCGTTAATTCACCGGTAAGGGACCTAATAATTAAATCTTGATATTTTTTTTCTGCATTCATTATATCCCTGTTTAGTAATTATAACGACTGAACCATGAATTACCCTGAATGTGAAAGTGATATTTTTTTATTTCTTATCCGTAAACCCTGGATATTCGTCATGCAGGGCGTCCCTCAGGGCAAGTAGAGTCCTGGTCATATGTGTTTCAATGGTTTTTACCGAAATATTCAGTTTTTCGGATATTTCCTTGTATTTCATTCCTTCAAATCGACTCAGAATAAAGATTTCACGGCATCTGGGGGGCAAAGCATCAATAGTATCTATGATCTTTTTCTGCAGTTCTTTTGAAATCAATGCTTCCAAAGGATCCTCCGGCTGTTTTTTTTTCTGAAAGCCTGTTTCTTCCAATTCTTTTACCCTGAGTTGAACATACCTGTTGACTTGCGTTTGATGTTTCAGAAAGTCCAAACAACGGTTCCGGACAGCAGTGAACAAATAACTTCTGAAATGAATATCTTCGGGAAGAGACCGGCGTACTTCCCAAATTCTGATGAAAGTGTCCTGAATGATGTCACGGGCATTTTCCTTTGAAAATACAAACCGTTGGGCATAGTCGATCAATGAATGGTAATTTTCCATGTACACGGATTCGAACAAATGATAATCCCCGCCTTTAATCCTCGCAACGATATAACTTTTGTACTTTCTCATGGAAGTGTACCTAAATATTTCTTTTATTTCTGTCAGGTAATATAACAAATTTATTGATTATCACTGTTGGTTTTTTGTAGAGAAAGTCAACCGCTTTTTTTCTATTTTCGCCCATGTTGCTTATCGTAACGTAAAAATTAATAGAACAACCGGAAGGGTTAAATTTCTGCAGAAGTACTTATTTATTTTTTACATTAGTTGCTGAATAAGTAGTGTCAGGAATAATTTTCAAAATGACAAAACAAAGAAGTAAGGCTGAGTTTGTCGAATCCCAGACTGCTGGAAAACAGAATCATTCGTTTGCCAGTACCCTTTGACGGACTAAGGGTGACTGGCTGATAAGTATCAAGGTGTAATTTTGGTCATTCGATATAGGTTACCGAGATATTTTATTTTATATTTATGCTCAAAATTTATTTCGGACAGCAACCATGTTCAGATTGATCATTGATCAATCTATAGCAAAACCTATGTATGATCAGCATCCCGCACTTGTGGACAGTATGCGTAATCTGTTGGAAAAATATATTCGGCAGGGACGTAGCACGCCGGGGAAACCCCAGAATTATGTCAAACCTGAAAAATGGCCGGGACTGGACTGGATAAAATAAATAAATAGAGGGCCGAGTCCCCAAGTGGCCGGAGCATGGCATTACTTCTCCCCGGGTTTGTGACCGGTTAATAAATATCCAACCTTAAGGAAGCCTTGTCCAGTCCTTCGGATGTAGCAGTAAGCACCGCTTTCCCCGGCATTTTTGATGCCTGCAGGATAACCAGGCATTTACCATTGAAAGCTTTTCTGTAATTGGCTTTAAAAGGTTCCAGGCTGGTTTCACGTCCGTTGCCTACCCCTGCAATGGTCACTTTACCGTCAATATGGAACTTTATCATATTATCCGCATTTGGTACCATTGTTCCATCTTTATCCACAACGGTTACCGTAACAAATGACAGGTCTTTTCCGTCTGCATGAATTTTAGTACGATCAGCAGTTAAGAGAATCTTCGCCGGAGGACCGGCGGTCTTCACTTCTGTTGTGGCTACGATTTTTCCGTTTTTATATCCGACAGCTTTCAGAGTGCCCGGTTTGTAAGGTACATCCCATGATAATTTGAGGTCTGTTGACGAAGCCATATCTTTTTTCCCGAGAGATCTGCTGTTCAGAAACAGTTCAACTTCATCACAGTTAGTGTAACACCAAACGGGAATGATCTGACCTTCTTTTCCCGGCCAGTTCCAGTGAGGAAGAATATGAACCATGGGCTTGTCGGTCCACTGACTTTGCTGAAAATAAAAACCGTCTTTTGGGAAACCGCATAAGTCAATAACACCGAAATAGGAGCTTCTGGCAGGCCAGGGGTAGGGGGAAGGCTCGCCGATATAATCCCACCCTGTCCACATAAATCCTCCGGCAACAAAATCCCTCTCTTTCAAAGCTTTCCAATTGCTGCGAAGATTACCGGCCTGCCAGCAATTGTCATAAGCAGAGCAGAACAAATCCGTATCGTTCTTTGTAATGTCGCGCTGGTCTGCCGGAAAATGATAGATGCCTCTTGTCTCCAGGGCGCTGCAGGTTTCACTGCCGAATATTTTTCTTTCCGGGTGAGCCAGGTGGTCCCTGTCATATACCTCAAAGTGTCTTTTCTGATTATATCCCACTACGTCCAGCAGCTCTGGAAAGCCGTTTCTGTCGGCCCTTCCCATGTTACAGGCTTCTGTTGCCGGACGGGTGGTATCTTCTTCATGTACCGTACGTACAAGTTTCTTCAGAATTTCAACACCTTGCGGTGTCCCCTGTTCACGTATTTCATTGCCCACACTCCACAAGATGATGCCGGGATGATTACGGTCCCGCCGTATCATGCTCTGCAGATCCTTTATGGCCCACTGGTCAAAATATTCATGATAGCCATACTTCCTTTTACCTACTTTCCATTCGTCGAATGCTTCATCCATTACCAGCAATCCGTATTGATCACAATAATCAAGTAATTCCGGGGCCGGTGGGTTATGACTGGTACGTATGGCATTGCATCCCATTTCTTTAAGTATTTGCACCTGCCGTTCAATGGCCCGGTCGTTCACAGCGGCACCCAGTGGACCTAAATCGTGATGGTTACAGGTTCCTTTCAATTTTATATTCTTCCCGTTCAGGAAAAAGCCTTTGTCAGCATCAAAGTAGAATGTCCTGATACCCAAAGGAGTATCGTAATTATCCATTGTTAATCCGTTTTCCAACAGGTCAGAATGAACTTTATACAGGTAGGGATGATCAGGTGACCATAGTTGTGGATCAGGAACCCTGGCCTGCTGAGTAAACTCATAGTCACTGTTTGCCGGAATTACATGGCTTGTCTTAACTTTACCCACCACATTTTTATCCTTGTCAACAACCGTATTTACCAACACACATTTTTCAGGCCGGTTACTTTCATTTTTCACGCTGACTTTTATATTTACGAGGGCATATTGCTTAGTGACCCTGGGTGTTGTAACAAATGTTCCCCAATGTGCCACATGAAGTTTATCCGTTACCACGAACCAGACATGCCTGTAAATACCGGAACCGGAATACCATCGTGAATTGGGTTGTTTTGAGTTATCGACTTTAACGGCTATCACATTTCGTTTCCTGCCATAATTCAGATACGGAGTCAAATCATAAAAATAGCTGGTATAACCATAAGGATGGTTTCCCAGATGATGTCCGTTTATCCATGTATCACTGTTCATGTACACCCCATCAAATTCAATAAAGATCTTTTTTCCTACATATTCGTCCGGTATTTTGAAGTATTTTCTGTACCAGCCGATACCCCCCGGCAAATAACCTTCTCCTCTTCCACTTGGATTATCTTTACTGAACTTTCCCTCGATGCTCCAGTCATGTGGCAGATCCAGTTTTCTCCAGGCAGCATCATCTACCCGGATGTTTTCAGCTCCCTCTACATTTCCGAGATGAAAAAGCCAGCCTTCATCAAAGTTTGAGCGGACCCTTCCCGGTTTCATCCAATCCAATCCGGGCCAATGAACGGGGTTGACATAATGTTGCGGTTTTCCATGAGTACTACGACCTTCCAGGATATATTTTTTTAGCAGGTCCTTCATATTCTTCACCTTATCAGGATACTGGTTATAAATATTATGCTGTTCCGATATATCCTTATCCAGGTTATACAATTGTATTGGTGGTAGGCCCAGTTCCCGTGCCTCTCTGGGGCGAGGGTAACTCCATCCGCCCGAGCCGGGGCACATTTCCAGCTTCCAGCTTCCCTGCCTGAGTGCAAAAGAGCCGTTTATGGAATGATTTACCGTTGCTTCACGGAAGGATCCATTCAGCTTCTTGCCCAGTAACAGGGGCATCATATTATAGCTGTCTTCTCCGGCATTATCAGGGAGCTTTTCTCCGACAATGGCTGCACAGGTAGCCATCAGATCGGCCAGACATACGGTTTGATGGCATTGACTCGCTGCTTTTATTTTCCCCGGCCAGCGGACGATCAGCGGAACACGGTGCCCCCCTTCAAATATGTCGGCTTTGGCACCCCGGAAAATGTAACTGGGGTTGTGTCCAAACTTTGCCAACACTTTGTAATCAGCCTGGGGCGAACATCCGTTGTCACTGGTCACAAAAAACAATGTATTATTCGTCAATCCCAGCGAATCTATGATATTCATAACGCGTCCGATCATATAGTCAACCTCAAGGACATAATCCCCGTAAGGATTGGTTCCGCTTTTTCCCTGAAACGCTTTGGTAGGCAATATGGGCGTATGCGGTGCCGGCATGGCGAAGTAGAGAAAGAACGGCTTGCCGGGATGTTTCCGGTGCTGTCTCCGGATATAGTTTACCGATATATCTGTCAGATGAGGCAGTACCTGCTCGTGGACAAAATCATCCCCGGTTAATCCTCTCCGCCACCAGCCGTATTTGGTTTTACTTACCGTATATTTTGTGGGGATAGAGGTCGAATGATCATTCTCAATGTAAACATAAGGTCGCATATCCAATGATGCCGGAATAATATAAGAATAATCAAAGCCATGGTCATTGGGGGTATCTGTGAGCGGTTTTGCAAAATTTATACTGTCCCTTTTCTCAGGATAATACTGCCAGCCCAAACCCAGATGCCACTTCCCGACGCAAGCCGTTTGATAACCATGTTTCTTCAACAGGGCAGCAACGGTCATTCTGTTTTTCCCGATCAATGGCTCCGACATACCACCCAGCACCCCTTTTTTCAGACGCGATCTCCATGAATAACGTCCTGTCAGAATCCCGTAACGACTGGGTGTACAAACGGCAGAGCTGGAATGTGCATCGGTAAATATCATTCCTTCACCGGCCAGCTTATCCATATGCACGGTTTTCCAGGCAGCGTGTTCGTTAAATGCTGAAACATCTCCGTATCCCATGTCGTCGGTGAGGATATAAACAATATTGGGATAGGACGCATCCTGTGCCAGTATCCTGGCAGACTGACAAAAAAGAAACAAAACAAGGAAAAACAAGAACCCTGAAAACACTTTCATTTTTAAAAAATATAATTTGTTCATGGTAATAAAATTTAAAAATTATCTTCAGATATCAGAAGGTCATTACTTATTTTAAATTATATAATTTGTGATACCGTTCCGATAAAGATTTTTTTATATTCGGATCAAAAACTTTTTTACTGAACAAAGTGTCATAATCTTTATATAATTGGGGCAATTTATTTTTACCGTATTGTTTAATATATTGATCAATCAGATAAGGGTTATAATATGGATTTATCCAGGGTATTTTTGCATGGACGGCATGTTTCCACTGGTCCAGCATGTCCAGAAGGAGCGCCGCCTTGTCCGGAAAAGCCCGGGAGACTTCCCTTCTTTCTTCCAGGTCAGTACGCAGGTTGTACAATTCCACATGGTTGTCTTCATAGAACTGGATCAATTTCCAGTCTCCCATCCGGACGGATGAGCTGGGGGTACAGCCCGCCCCGTGATAATGGGGATAATGCCAATAGATGACCGGTTGATCAATAGTATTTCCTCCTTTAAGCAATGGAAGCATACTCACGCCGTCTTTATGCTGTTCCGGCATTAACGGAAGACCTGCCATTTGTAACAAGGTGGGATAATAATCAGTGTTGACTACCGGAAAATGACAAACAGAACCTTCGCGGGTAACGCCGGGCCATTTTATGATCAGCGGTATCCGTGTGCCTCCTTCATACGTCCATCCTTTTCCGTAACGCA